>CAMYMP010000096.1 GCA_947259435.1 uncultured Woeseiaceae bacterium | reverse complement strand
GACGATGCGCAGCCGCGCCTCAGGATCTGCGCTTTCCAGGCAATGTTGTTTTTGCTCGAGATCGAGCGGCAATATCTCGATAAACCGGCTCGTCACCCAGGCTGCATCATCCATGTGACGATCCAGGGATTCATAGAGAAGGCCGAGGTCGTCGAGTACACCGGCGAGTATCGTGGGCATCGCCCGATATTCGTCGGGCAGCGGAACCACAGGTTCGTCGGGAAGAATTTCGATGTTACCGACGTTCAGACCGTTCGACTCGCGATGACTGGAGACGACGCGGAAACGCTGTTCGCCGATTGCGGTGACGCCGAGCAAGCCGTCGCTGCCCTGATACCAGTCGATAATACGTGCCAGTGTTCCGACCTCGTGCGTGGTGGCTGGTCCGGCTTCCCCGCCGTCACGGATCAACAGCACGCCGAAAGGCGCGTCATTCCTGACGCAGCTGCTGATCATATCCAGATAGCGCTGCTCGAATATCCGTAACGGCAGCGGCCCTCCCGGGAACAGCACGGTATTGAGTGGAAACAAGGGAACGTTCACGATCGGCTCTTGGTACTGCTGGTCCGCCATTGCTCATAAAGATCACCTGATCGCCGGACAGGACTTTCCCCGACATGTCGGAGATCAGTTTGTCGTAGTCGTCAAACAGTCGCAGCCGGTCGCTCAACGGTTCGAGGGATGCTTCGAAATCAGCGTCCATGTCCGCAGGACGATACATCCAGACGAGATCCGCCTCTGCCAGCGAGGCAGCCAGCGTCGCGTTGTGCACGCCCAGCTTCATCGTATTGGACCGCGGCTCGATCGCAACGACGATTCGCTGGCCCGGATAGCGTCGTCTCATGGCCGCGATCGTGCGCCGGATTGCGGTCGGGTGATGGGCAAAGTCATCGTAAATCGCAATATTGCCAACAGTCGCCGTGCGTTCCATGCGACGTTTGACTCCCTCGAATCGCGACAATGCGTCAAGGGACTGCTGTAGCGTGACGCCGGCCGACTGCGCTGCAGCAACCGCAGCCAGCGCATTTTCGAGATTGTGCCGGCCGCCCAGGTGCCAGCGCGTTTCAGCCCTCAGGCCATTCGGGTCCTCGATGCTGATGCGGCGTTCGGCCGCATCCAAAAATTTTGCGGTCCAGTCCGCGTCGCCGTCAGACCCGAACGACTCAACAGGCGTCCAGCATCCCATGTCGATCAGCGCGCGCAGATTGGCGTCCGCCGCATTGAGAATGATGCGACCGCTCGCCGGAACCGTGCGCAGCAGCTGGTGAAACTGCCATAGGATTGCGTCGATGTCTTTGTAAATGTCCGCGTGGTCGAACTCGAGGTTATTGAGCACGACGGTGCGAGGACCGTAATGCACGAACTTGGCCCGCTTGTCGAAAAATGCGGTGTCATATTCATCCGCTTCAACCACAAAGTACTTCGAGTCCCCGAAGCTCGCAGACACCCCGAAATTTGTCGGGATGCCGCCAATCAGATAGCCGGCCGCATGGCCCGTATCGCGCAGTATCCAGGCAAGCATGGCGGCTGTCGTCGTCTTACCGTGCGTGCCAGCCACGGCCAGAACGTGCCGGTCACGCAATACGTTCTCCGCTAACCATCTGGGGCCGGACGTATACGGGATGCCACGATCAAGCATTGCCTCGACGACATCGACGCCACGACTCATTACGTTGCCGACCACAACCATATCCGGCGCCACATCGAGCTGCGCGGCATCGAAGCCCTCGTGAATATCGACGCCGAGCTCTTTGAGTTGCGTGCTCATCGGCGGGTATGCGGCACTGTCGCAGCCTGATACTTCTACACCTGCCGCCCGCGCGAGCGCCGCCACACCGCCCATGAAGGTCCCGCAGATTCCGAGTATGTGTATATGCATGAGGCTCTCAGGGCGTTGCGGTTATGGCGCTGTAGATGATGTACTGCAGCGCAAAAACAGCGATTGCAATTACAATACCGACGTACCAGTGGCGATCTATCGCGCGTGCAATGATATGTCCTTCCACTGGCACGGACCAGAGCAGGATCAAATTTGCGATAAGTCCTGTAGGAACCTCGCCAAGAAATGGCAGCAACAGGACATACTCAGCAACGAACACTACCGAGATGAGCGCACCACAGCCAATAACGGCCGAGATTGTCTGTAACAGCCGCTCGGGCCATCCACTGACAACGACGAGCGACGCGTAGCACAAAACTCCGATCGCACCGCTGAACAGTCCCAGAAAGAAATCCGTTTCGTCGAACTGTCCGATCAGCGCCAGCGCCGCCAGCGCCGAAAACAGCCATAGCGCCAGAATCAGAACGAACAATAACCAGGATCGCGGTAAATCTTGGGGTCCTTTGCGCAGCAGTACGATATCGAACAGCGTTCTTATTAGTTGCAACACGTTGCGGAACATCCCTGGTTCGGAAGTGCAATCATCGCATGTTAACCTGAGGATTCGAACCCGGACCCAACCAGGCCAATGCCCGAATTCACCCTGGTCGAAAGACCCGATTCGCTAGGCGACAAACTCAAAGCGCAAGCTCGCGTCGGTCTCGACACGGAGTTCATGCGCGAAAAGACGTTTTTTGCGGAATTGTGTCTGGTGCAGGTTTCCTGCGACGAAAAGATCTACTGCGTTGACCCATTGACCGGCAACAACATGGGCACATTCTGGGACATCCTCATGGCGAAAACCTGGGTCGTCCATTCGGGGCGCCAGGACATAGAGGTTGTCTACCAATCCGCAGAGCGAATGCCAACATGTCTCTTCGACACGCAAATAGCGGCGGGCCTTCTCGGTTATGCGCCACAACTCGGGTACGCGAATCTCGTCAAGGAACTGTTTGATGTCGATGTGCCGAAATCACATACGCGTGCTGACTGGTCACGACGGCCGTTATCTGCTGAATATCTGCATTACGCAGCCGAAGATGTCGAGCACCTGCTGCCTGCCTGCGATTTGCTTGCCGAACGGCACGACAAGCTGGGGCGGCTGGCGTGGGCCGAAGAGGACTCGGCGCAGCTGCTGGACCCGGCCCTCTACGATATGGACCCGGCCCTCGCCGTCGATCGTATGAAAGGTGCGAGAAACCTGCGCGGCAAGCGCAGAGCTGCGGCTGCGAGGCTGGCCGCATGGCGGGAGTCGGAAGCTCTGCGGGCGAATCGGCCGCGGCAGTGGATTGCGAAAGACAGTGCCCTGCTCGAGGTCGTCGCGGGTATGCCATCCAGCATGGACGAGCTGAGCAGAATCGACGCACTGCCGGCCGGCATGATACGCCGCGCGGGCCAGAACATCATCGCAGCCATCACGGCCGCAGACTCCGATGACAACGACTACGACCCTCCGCGCCCACCCAATGAATCGCAAAAGGCTTTGTTGAAGTCGATGCAGAAGCTGGTCGCCGAGCGTGCCGAGGACCTTGGCCTTGCCGCGGAAACCGTGGCATCCAAACGCGACCTCTCCGCCATCATCTTGGACAGAGATCAAAAATCAAAGGTCCTGCAGGGCTGGCGCCGCGACGTAATCGGGAACCAGCTGACGCAGATGCTTTAGGTAATCGCCTCGAGCAGTCTTTGATAGACCTCGTCGATGGCGCCGTCGGCATCGACCGTCTTGAGAGTGCCGCGCTTGCGATAAAAGTCGACGAGCGGCTCAGTCTGCGCACGATAGACGTCGAGACGGTTAGCGATCGTCTCTTCATTGTCATCTTCACGCTGGATCAACTCGCCACCGGCATTGGTGCATTCGTCGAGTTCTTGCTGCGACGAGAAGTAAACGTTGAGCAGCTTGCCTGTCAGTGAGCAGGTCCGACGACCGGTCAGCCGTTTCATCAGAACATCGAAATCGACATCCATCAGCACGGCAGCGTTTAGCGGCGTGCCGAGCTGATCAAGCAGTTCTTCCAGGTCGAGCGCCTGCGTCTTGGTGCGCGGAAAACCGTCGAGTATGAATCCATCGGCTGCGTCGCTTTTGGACAGCCGTTCGCTGATGATGCCCAGCACGATGTCGTCCGATACCAGATTGCCCGCGTCCATGATGGCCTTCGCCTTCTGGCCAAAGCGCGTACCGGTTGCGACCGCCTCACGCAGCATGTCGCCGGTCGAGATTTGCGGAATATTCCTGTCCGCCATCAGTTTCTTGGCCTGAGTGCCCTTGCCGGAACCTGGCGCCCCGAGTAATACAATGCGCATTGCTTAACTCTCTTCGGTCTTTGATTTTTTGAGTAGTCGCTCTCTCATATCGTGATGCTCTGCGACATTTCGCCATCCTGACCAAAATGAGGTTGAAGGTCAATCAATGTTATCCTCGCACGCTTTCAGTCACAGACACTCCGGGGAAATCTAACCATGTCAGCCAGAAACGCCTTCTATGCCCAGTCCGGTGGTGTAACCGCAGTCATCAACGCAACCGCATGCGGCGTCATCGAGACCGCTCGCAAACACCGCAACAAAATTGCCAACGTCTATGCGGGCCGCAACGGGATCATTGGTGCGTTAACCGAAGACATGATCGATACGAATCGCGAGAGCGCGAAGACCATCGCAGCACTCAGGCATACACCAGGCGGTGCCTTCGGCTCCGCGCGATACAAGCTCAAGAGTGTTGAAGAGAACCGGGCCGAATATGAGCGGCTGATCGAGGTATTTCGTGCTCACGATATAGGTTATTTCTTCTACAACGGCGGCAACGACTCGATGGACACGGCGCTCAAGGTGTCGCAGATCAGCAAGAGGATGGGCTTCCCGGTCACCTGCCTCGGGGTACCGAAAACCGTTGACAATGACCTGCCGGTTACCGATAACTGCCCGGGTTTCGGGTCCGTTGCCAAGTACGTCGCCGTCTCGACGAAGGAGGCCGCGCTCGACGTAGTGTCGATGGCAAAGACTTCGACCAAGGTTTTCATACTCGAAGTAATGGGTCGGCACGCGGGCTGGATCGCGGCCGCGGGAGGGCTGGCTGGCAGCAAACCCGGAGACGCGCCACACATCATCCTGTTCCCGGAAATTCCGTTTAATAAACGCGCATTCCTCAAGCGCGTTAGCGAGTGCGTTACCAAGTACGACTACTGTGTTGTTGTCGTGAGCGAAGGTGCGAGCTATGCCAACGGCAAATTCCTGGCTGAAGCCGGAACTCGGGACGCATTTGGCCACGCTCAGCTCGGCGGCGTCGCTTCGGTCGTCGCCGCTATGGTTCGTGACAACCTCGGCCTCAAGTACCACTACGCCGTGGCCGACTATCTGCAACGCTCGGCACGGCACATTGCGTCGGCGGTCGACGTCGAACAGGCCTATGCTGTTGGCAAAGCGGCCGTAAAGTTCGCGCTGCAGGGCAAAACGGCCGTCATGCCCGTCATCAAACGCGTGTCAGACAAGCCGTATCGCTGGCGTATCGAATCGGCGCCGCTCGGGCGTATCGCCAACAAGGAAAAGATGCTGCCGCGGCGGTATATCACCAAGGATGGATTCGGGATCACGGCAGCCGCCCGCCGATATTTGGAACCACTGATTCGTGGTGAAGATTATCCTCCATATATCAATGGCTTACCAAATTATGTGTCGCTCAAAAACGCGTCGGTGAAGCCGCGGCTGAACACAAAATTTGTGGTATGATGCGCGCCCGGCCCAGCCGGGAATAAAAATCCTTTTGGGGAAAATCACAACGAATGCAGCCCGTATGTCGGCAGTCATGCCCGCGTAGTTGGTTTCGTTCGGTCTGCATGCTCACGTCAGGAGATTTCTAATGACGGTATTTTCAAATGAGATGGCCCTGTGGCTTTCGATCGGCGCCGGCGCTCTCGCCATTCTATTCGGCATCATCTCGACACAGTGGATTCTCAAACAGCCTGCCGGCAATGCCCGCATGCAGGAAATCGCTGCAGCGATTCAGGAAGGTGCGAACGCGTACATGAATCGTCAGTACTTCACGATCAGCATG
>CAMYMP010000095.1 GCA_947259435.1 uncultured Woeseiaceae bacterium | reverse complement strand
ATGATCAGTTTGTCCGCCGAACTTATTTGCAGCAGCGCGCCGATAATGATGATGCTCGATATCGCGTTGGTGACGCTCATCAGCGGCGTATGCAGTGCGGGCGTCACGTTCCAGATCACCATGTAGCCGACAAAGCACGCCAATACAAACACCGTGAAGTGCGCCATGAATGACGGCGGCGCGACGGCGCCCAAGCCCAGCAAGGCCAGACCACCTGCGAGCACCGCAATGATCGGTCCCACAACCGAAGGCTTCTTTTTCTCGGCGACGACTGGCGCAGGTGCGGGCTCAGCCGCTTTCGGCGCCGCCGACAGCGTTGGCGGCGGCGGCGGCCAGGTCGTCTCGCCGTTCGTGCAAACTGTCGCGCCACGAATAACCTCGTCATCCATATTCACGACGATATTCCCGTCTTTCTCCGGGCTCAGTTCGGCTAGCAGGTGACGCAGATTGGTCGCGTAAAGCTGACTCGACTGTGTTGCAAGCCGGCTCGGCAAATCGGTGTAGCCAATAATCGACACGCCATCTCGCTGCACGACCTTGTCGGCTTCGGTGAGTTCGCAGTTGCCGCCCGTCTCGGCGGCGAGATCGACGATGACGCTGCCGTCGTTCATCAGGCCGACCATTTCGGCCGTTATCAGTCTCGGCGCTGGCTTGCCCGGAATCAAAGCGGTTGTCACGATGATGTCGACCTCTTTGGCCTGCTCGGCAAAGAGCGCCATCTCGGCTTTGATGAACTCGTCGCTCATTACCTTGGCGTAGCCGCCTTCGCCGGTGCCGTCTTCGTCTTCGAAGTCGAGCATCAGAAAATCGGCATCCATGCTTTCGACCTGTTCTTTGACTTCGGGTCGCGTATCGAAAGCTCGCACAATGGCACCCATGCTCCGCGCGGTGCCGATTGCCGAGAGGCCCGCTACGCCGGCGCCGATCACGAGTACTTTGGCGGGCGGAACCTTGCCGGCTGCCGTGATCTGGCCCGTGAAGAAGCGCCCGAAATGCTGCGCCGCCTCGACGATAGCCCGATAGCCCGCGATATTCGCCATGGAGCTCAGTGCATCCATCTTCTGTGCCCGCGAGATACGCGGCACGCTGTCCATCGACATAGCGGTGCCGCCACTTTCAGTCAGCTGCCTGAGTAATTCGGGGTTCTGTCCCGGCCCGAGAAAGCTGATCAGAATCTGGTCCGCGCGGAGCAGGCCTGTTTCCTCGCCCTCCGGCGCGCGAACTTTCAGAATCACATCTGACTGGGCCCAAAGATCGCTGGCCGATGAGACGATCTCGCAGCCTGCCGCGGCGTAAGCTTCATTGGAATAGCTCGCAGCCGAGCCCGCCGCATCTTCCACAGCGACGCCAAAACCCATCTTGATCAGCTGAGCAGCTACGTCGGGCGTTGTGGCGACGCGTCTCTCGCCCGCATGAACTTCTCTCGGTACACCGATTTTCATTGCTTAGCCTCCCGTGGAACGCGCGTACTCTACCAACAATGGGAGGCCGCGCACAGATTGCGCGACTGTGGATACTGTTTTTACTGATGGTTCAGCCGCGCGTTGCCGGCCGCGGCTTGTCTCCGACGCGATCACGCAGCCGTTTGCGCTGGTCAGGCGTCAGGTTCCGGTAACGGTCGCGCAGCATCTGGCGCCGTTCTATCGGCATTCTCTGATAGCGACGATAGTTATCGCGAATGCGTCTTTGCTGCGCCGGCGACATGCCTCGATATTGCTCGTAGCGATTTCTAATCTGCTTTCTGCGATCGGCAGGCAGGCTACGCCACTGCTTGAAGCGCTTCTGAGCTGCGCTGCGTTGCTTCGGCGTCATGGCAGACCATCGATCGGCACCCATCGATAGCCGCGCCTGCCGTTCAGGCGTCAGCTGGTCCCAGTTGTCCGAAAAACCACTGAGCACACGCCGCTGCTCCTCGTTCAGCTGATCCCAGGCCACTCCCTGGTCGTCGGCTGCAGCAACAGTGGCGAACGTGATCATTGCAATCGCCAAAAATGTCTTAGCTTTCATCATTCGTCTCCGTCGATTCTTCACCTTGCGGTACGGGATCGCTCCGCTCCTCCGCGTCGGCCGTGATCGGCTCGTCAAAAATCAGCCAATCTTCATCCGACTCCTCCCAGAGCCCGAGGTATTCAAGAAAATCCACTTCCGGAATTTCATCGTCTGCAGCGAGTACCAGGCTGCAGCCCATCAATAAAGAACCCAGCAATGCGGACTTCTTAACCGACATCGCCATTCGCTTGCGCATCCACAGCGTCCAGTACCGCATAAAACTCGAGGTCCTCGAACATCTCGAAGCTGTCTTCTTCGAGCAGCATCTCGAAGTCGGATGCCGTGACAGGCTCGAGATCGTCAACCTGCGGTCCGCGCATCACGATGACCGTCACCACAGCAGCCGCAGCAACTCCGGCGGCCGGCGCCCAGCGCAGCCACGTCACGGACGATCCGGAATGGCTCAGCTCGGCCAGAGCCTTGTGCCGACCCTGGTTGAGGCGCGACAACGTGGCCGCATCTAGGCGCTCGACACTGTCATCGAAAAGCTCTTTCGCCTGATTCGCGATTTGCTCATTTTTGCCTGGATCATTCATTGCCAGTGCTCTCCCAACTTGTCCCGCAGCGCGTGTACTGCCCGGGAATAATGTGTCTTGACGCTGCCTTGGCTGCAACCCATCGCAACGGCGGTTCCTGCAACATCAAGCCCTTCAAAGGTGCGCAGCATGAATGCTTCGCGCTGTCTGCCCGGAAGCTCGTGTATCGACACTTCAAGGCGCTGCATCGCTTCGTGGTTCTGCAGCACATCGTCCGGCGATCGGCCTGCCGGGTCGGGTGCATTCGCGACGACGTCGTACTCTTCGTCGGCCGGCTTGCCGCGTCCAAACCACACCATGACACGGTTTCTAACCTTCTGACGACGATGCCAGTCACGCACCCCGTTTTGCAGAATCCGGTAAAAGAGCGGAGCCCACTCCTCGCCCGGACGCTCTGCGTAATTGCGGGCCAGCTTGATCATCGCATCCTGCACGAGATCAAGCGCTTCGTCACGATCGCGAACCGCGATCTCGGCGATGCGCAGCGCACGTCGCTCGACTTCAGCCAGGAACTGATTGAGTTGCCGTTCGCGCTGCAGCGTCTTTGCCCCCGTCGAATGCTCGCGGGTGCAAGATACCGCAAAAACGCCCACGTTAGCGTTCATACAGTGCGACTCCATGTCGACATCCCTGCAAGATCCATCTTTTCTATCCTCTTGACTCCACCACGCGGTGAACTACCGTGTCACATAGATTCAACGTCCTGCCGGGTGCCCGGTTGACACGTTGTCCGCATATTGCGCCCCTTATTATGTCAAATTTACGCCTGTGAACAGCTCGCGCATTCTCAAAATTGCGGTCAACGTGCCGCTGTCGCGTGAGTTCGACTATTTGCCGCCAGCGGCCGGCATTGTGGCTGCTCCCGGCTGCCGGGTGCTCGTGCCCTTCGGCCGGCGCCGCCAGGTCGGTGTTGTCATGGCTCACGCCGACGAGAGTGAGCTTCCTGAATCGAAAGTACGTCATGCCATCGCGACCCTCGATGACGCGCCGCTGCTATCCGCCGATGATCTTTGGCTCATCGGCTTCACCAGCAGCTATTACCACCATCCGATTGGCGAAGTTGTTGCGGCCGCCCTGCCTGCATTGCTGCGGCAGGGCAAAGCGCTGCACCCGATACTGACCTCGGTCGCTATCACCGATGCGGGTGAGTCCGCAGATGTCGAAACCTTGTCGAAGCGTGCGCCGCGTCAGGCTGAGTTGCTCGAGACACTGCGCGATGCCGGCGGCAACGGGCTCGACACCGATACGCTCACCGAGCTCTTGCCAAACTGGCGTCGCGCCGCCAAGGCATTGCTCGAGAAAGGTCTTGTAAGCCGTTTCGATGCAGCGCGAGAAGAGCCCGAGTCCGTGCCAGACAGGGTCGGCCAGCCCGGACCGGAGCTGAACGCAGATCAGTGTCGTGCAGTTGAAGCTATTCGCGCCAGGCAGGGTTTTGGCGCCTATGTGCTTGACGGCGTCACGGGCAGCGGCAAGACCGAGGTCTATCTGCGGCTGATGCAGGAAGTGCTCGACAGTGACAGGCAGATACTCGTGCTCGTGCCTGAGATTGGCCTCACGCCGCAGCTGGTCGGGCGACTCCGGACCCGACTGGGTATAGAACCGGTAGTCCTGCACTCCGGCCTGACTGATGTGCAGCGCTTAAAGGCGTGGCGCGCTGCCCGCTCGGGTACGGCGAAGCTCATCGTCGGCACCCGCTCGGCTGTGTTCACGCCGTTGCCCGACCTCGGGCTGGTTGTCGTGGATGAGGAACACGACCACTCATTCAAACAACAGGAGGGTCTGCGATATTCGGCCCGTGATCTTGCGATCGCACGCGCCAAGCAGCGCAATATTCCGATCGTACTCGGTTCGGCCACCCCCACTCTGGAATTGCTGCAACACTGTCAGACTGGCAACTACACGCGAATCGCGTTGCCCGAACGCGCAGGTGTAGCCCGGCCGCCGTCGATCCGTCTCGTCGACCTGAGTCGCGTTGCGGCCAGCGACGGCCTGAGCGAACCACTGGCATCGGCGATTCAACGCCACCTGGAGGCCGACGGACAGGTGCTCATCTTCCTCAATCGGCGCGGGTTCGCGCCAACACTTATCTGCCCGACTTGCGGTCATGTCGCAGAGTGTGACCGCTGCGACTCGCGCATGACCGTGCATGCGCAGGCAAGGCAGCTTCGCTGTCATCATTGCGGCGCAACGCGAGCGCTCGACGAACAGTGCTCAGATTGCGGCGCAGCCGTCAGGCAGCTCGGCGAAGGCACGCAGAGGCTCGAGGCAGCGTTGCACGAACGTTTTCCGGGCTATCGAATCGCGAGGATCGATAGCGACAGCACGCAAAGAAAGGGCGCCATCGACGAGGCACTCGCTCTCGCCGAGCAAGGCGGCGCTGAAATCCTGGTCGGCACGCAAATGCTTTCGAAAGGGCATCATTTTCCGCTGTTGACGCTGGTCGGAATCGTCAATGCCGACCAGGGGCTGTTTGGCACTGATTTCCGTTCGGCTGAGCGGCTAGCCCAATCAATCATCCAGGTTGCCGGTCGCGCGGGGCGGGTAGACCGTCAGGGCGAGGTCATGATTCAGACCGCATTTCCCGGGAATCCTTTCTGGCAACACCTGATCGAAGGGGGCTACGAGAAGATTTCGGCAGATGCGCTTGCTGAGCGCCGGGAAACCCGCTGGCCGCCGTTTACATGGCTGGCTCTGATTCGGTCGGCAGCTCACAGGCAGGCCGACGCGCATGCTTTTCTGGAGATTGCGCGGCGGCGTCTCGAGGAGCAGCGTGTC
>CAMYMP010000094.1 GCA_947259435.1 uncultured Woeseiaceae bacterium | reverse complement strand
GCACCGCCAATATTCGCGAGCTGAATCGGTCGCAGGACTGGCAATTGCCTACCGAAGGGCCGAAAACTCTGGACGGCCTTATCCTCGAGCTGCTGGAGACGATTCCCGCGCCGACAACCTGCCTGAAGATCAGCGGCTATCCGATCGAAATTGTAGAAACCGACGACAATCGCATCCGCACGGTTCGCGTTGGACCACGGATTGAAGAAACCGAGAGCGCGGCCTAGAAGATTTCGTCGAGTGCTTCACTGACGCGCCTGACGCCCGTTATCTTGATTCCTTTCGGCAGCCGCTTCGGCACGTTGGCAGTGGGAATCAGCGCATGCGTAAACCCCTGCTTCGCTGCGGCTGCCAAGCGCTCTTCGCCGAAGCGTACCGGACGTATCTCCCCGGCGAGACCGATCTCTCCGAAACTGACAAGACGTTCCGTGCAAGGGAGATCACGAAAGCTCGAGACAATCGCGAGCAACGCAGGGAGGTCGACCGCCGTTTCAGTAATTCGAAGGCCTCCCACCACGTTGACAAAAATGTCTTCCTGACCCAGCGCCAGACCACCATGCCTTTGCAGTACTGCGAGCCAGAGTGCCAGGCGGTTCTGATCAACGCCTGAGGCAAACCGTTTCGGATAGCTCGTATTGCCATCGGCAACGAGCGCCTGAATCTCGACGAGCAGCGGTCGACTTCCTTCCCAGGCAACTGAGACGACGCTGCCGGGCTCAACGACAGAATCACGTGACAGGAATATCGCTGAAGGATTGCTGACTTGCCGAAAGCCAGTCTCGGTCATGGCGAAAACACCCATCTCGCCGCTTGCCCCGAAGCGGTTCTTAACGGAACGGATAAGCGTGTAGCGACTCGCCGGATCGCTTTCAAAATACAGCACGGTATCGACCATATGCTCGACGGCGCGTGGGCCAGCGATCGCGCCTTCCTTCGTGACGTGGCCGATGATGAAGACTGACACCTCGTGCAGCTTCGCGAACTGCACGACTCGGGCAACACACTCACGCAGCTGCGCTATCGAGCCGGGTGCCGACGGCAGGTCTGCGCTGGCCATCGTCTGAATTGAGTCAATAACCAGAACTTTCGCACCTGAGTCGGTGACCTGAGCGAGTACGTGCTCTAGTGACGTTTCCGCGAGCAACTTCATCTCGGACGCGGAGAGCCCGAGTCTTTGCGATCTCTGGCCTATCTGTCGCAGCGATTCCTCCCCGGTCGCATAGAAAACCGGAAGTTCGGTAGACAGGCCCGCGGAAACCTGTTGCAGCAATGTCGATTTACCCACGCCTGGATCGCCACCGAGCAGAACGACGGCGCCCGGAATCAGACCGCCACCAAGCACCCGGTCGAATTCGCCAAAACCGGATTCGTACCGGCGCGTGAGGTCGTCAGGAAGCGAATCCAGGCCTGCCGGGACATTCGTCGACTCGGTTGCCGGTCGCGTGGCAGCGATGCGCGTCTGCGCCAGCGTATTCCAGGCCGAGCAGTCCGGGCACTGTCCCGCCCACTTCACGCTATGTGCACCGCACTCCGTGCAAACGTACGCCGTTCTTGCTTTAGCCATATTTAAGTATTTGTTTTATATGATTTTTTGCTTTCTTACTTGCTGCAGTTCGGAAAATTTCGGACCTGTGTCACATTGCGGGCAGCATGAAAGGCAATGATAGCACCGGATTCGGGCCTGCTTATTACATAAAAATGCCAACCCTATCTCATTAAGAAAGGTCGCCATTTCCTATACTTTCGTGCTTGAAAAAGGGATTTATTCGCGTTGAAACCGCAACAAAAACAAAAGCGTAACCGCCTGGTCGCGTTGAGCTTTGTCAGCGTATTGCTGATCCTCGTTTACGGCCCGCTGTCGCAGTGGTTCGTTGCGGCCGATCGCATGCTTTACGACCGGCTGGCATCTCACCTGCCGAACGAACCCGTGGACAATGCCGTGATCGTCAGCATCGACCCGTCCAGGATCGATCGGGACAGCCTTGTCGAGACATATGGTCAAGTGATTGCGGCGCTTAATCAGGCGCGCGTGAAACGCATTATCATGGCGCAGCCACCCGAGATGGCTGATGACGAAAACCTGCCAGGCTGGGCCGTGGCGATGAGCGCCAACGTGCCGGTTTATGCACCGACTCGGCATCGCTTTGCGGACCTTGCTACGCGCGACGGTTTTTTCGAAGTGCGCGCCGACAGCGATGGCGTCTTGCGCCAGTCAGAACTGTGGCAACTCAACGATGGTGTGATGTCGCCTTCACTGCCACTCGCAGTCGCATTTGACAACGATAACGCAACCGCAAGTCACCGGATATCGAGAGAGGAAGACGCAATCTACTTCTCGAACTACCAGGAACTTGATCGCATCAAGGTCGACGACCTGCTGGACGAGTACAAGGACAAGTCATCACTCACCGGCGCAACGGTGTTCGTCGACTCTGCGCCGGCGCTGGTCGGTGCGACCGCGATGCTACCTTCAGGTCAATTCGTGACGGTATCGGAAATAACGGCGGCGCTGCTAGCCGATGTGGAAAAAGATCGGACCATCATCGCGCCATCCTGGGTCGGCGCGATGGAATGGCTGGCACCGGTACTGCTCGCTATCGTCGCCGTACTGTTCATGCCGGACCGGTCGCGCAAGGACATTGCGGTGCTTGCCGGCGTCGCAATCGTCATGCTGCTGCTGCTTGAAACGCTGCTGCTGTATGTGCTGCATGTTCGCATTGACCTCGGCCGGCCAATCGTCATATTTGCTGGCGTCGCGATTCTGAGTATCTGGCTGTCTGGTGACGCCAAACAGGAACTCAAAGACGCGTTCAAAAAGGGTAACGATTATCTGGCCGCTGGTCGCCTCGAACCGGCATTCGCCGAGTTCCGCCGCTGCCCTCCGTCGGAAAGCATTGCGACTGTCATGTACAAATTGTCGCTCGCTTTCGAGGAACAGGCAAAGCCGGAACGAGCCGAGGCCGTGCTCGAATGGATGAAGCGAACGCAAGGCACGCCTTCTGCCACGATGACCGGCAGTCTCGATCCGAGCAAAGGTCCGCAACGCCTTGGCCGTTACGTTATCGAACGCCGCATCGGGCGCGGCGCCATGGGCGCCGTCTATCTTGCCAAGGACCCGCGAATCAACCGGCCAGTTGCACTAAAGGCGATCCCAATCGAAAAAGAATTCGAGGATGAGGAACTCAAGGAAGCCAGACTGCGCTTTTATCGCGAAGCGGAATCAGCCGGACGACTGGCGCACCCCAATATCATCACGGTATTCGATGCTGGCGAGGACAAGGGTCTTGCCTACATCGCAATGGAATACGTGCCGGGCACTCCTCTGAAAGCATTTACGGATCCGACAAAGTTGCTTGCGCCCAAGCGCGCACTCGAGCTTTGCGCATCCACTGCCGATGCGCTGGACTATGCGCACAATCAGGGTGTCATCCACCGCGACATCAAGCCTGCCAACCTGATGTACAACCCCAAAGAAGGTTCGCTGAAGATCACGGACTTCGGTGTCGCGCGGATGACCGACAACAACAGTACGAAGACCGGAATCGTGCTGGGCACACCAATGTATATGTCGCCCGAACAGCTCGCGGCAGAAGACCTTACGGGCCTCTCGGACTTGTTTTCGCTTGGTGTTACTCTATACGAGCTTCTGGCCGGAGAAGTGCCATTCAAGGCGACGAACATCGCGATATTGATGACAAAGATCACCTCGGAAGATCCTGCACCGATTTCCAAGCGCAGAGCCGGAATACCGCCCAGCGTGGACGCCGTATTGGCCAAGGCACTGGCCAAACGCCCCGAGGACCGCTTCTCTTGTGGGGCTGAAATGGCGATCGCGTTACGTAACTGTGCTAGATACTCGTAGACCAGGACAATCAAGTTGATATTGCATTGAAGAGCCTGCGCGGAAAAATCGACATCGCCGAAATCACTGACACAGGGCGTGTCCGTGACCACAACGAAGATGCCATCGGCTCGGATCCCGATATCGGCCTGATGGTGCTTGCCGACGGCATGGGCGGCTACAACGCCGGTGAAGTCGCCAGCGGCATTGCCGTGCAGATCGTTTCAGAGCTTGCGACCGAGGGCGCCAGCCGTGAGAATCGCGACGAAATCGACCCTCACAGCGGGCTGATGCGCCAGTCCATCGTGCTCAGAGACGCGGTTTATCGTGCCAACAAGATTATATTCCAGACCGCGCAGAGCCAGACGCACTGCGAAGGCATGGGCACGACCATCGTTGCCTGCATGTTCTTTGACAACAAAGTATCGATTGCCCACGTTGGTGATTCCCGGGCCTACCGGCTACGCGGCGGCGCATTCGAACAGCTGACTCTGGACCACTCGCTGCTGCAGGAACTCGTCGATCGTGGCTTCTATTCGGCCGAGGAAGCGCAGCGCTCGACCAATCGCAACTACGTGACACGGGCACTCGGCGTGGAGCCAACCGTCGAGGTTGAGGTGCACGAGTATGAGGTGCTGCAGGACGACATCTACCTGCTCTGTTCCGACGGCCTGCCGGATATGGTTGAAGATGAAGATATTCACTTAACTATAAGCACTTTTAATGCTAGTCTTGATGTCGTTGGTAAGCAATTGATTGAATTGGCAAATGATCATGGTGGACGCGACAATGTGTCGGTCCAGCTAGCTCAGATTATTGCGCCATTTGCGGCCAGGAAAGGCCTTTTGGTCAAGATTGCCAACTTGTTCCGCTCATAAAGGGTGCAGGGGTCAGGAGATTGTTGGATTAAGGGGCGATATGGCTGCCATGCAGTCAGCTCTTCCTTACGTCTTACGGCTCCCTGTTTTTGATTTGATCTCACTGAGAACGGTGACATGGCACGGTTAATACTTAGTCTGGACAACCAGGTTCTGGCTGAATACAACATGACGAAAGAGCGTTACACGGTCGGACGTCTCCCCGACAATGACGTTCGCATCGACAATCCCGCTGTCAGCGGTCATCACTCCCTGATCATCAATATTCTCAATGACTCGTTTCTCGAGGACCTGAACAGTACCAATGGCACCTACGTCAACGGCAAGCTGATCAAGAAACATGCATTGCAGCATGGTGATGTCATTACTATCGGGCATCATCAGCTGCGGTTCTCGGATCAGCAGGCGCCCGAGACAGAGCAGGATGAATTCGAGAAGACGATGGTGATTCCTGCCGGCCAGCAAAACGCCGAGCAGCTTGCCGCGGCCGAACAAGCTGCGGACGCAGCTGCCGCTGCAGTCAAACTGGATCCGGACGAGGCTGCGGCTGCCGTCAAGTTGGACGCGGAGGAAGCCGGTCCGCTTTCCGACGAACCGAAACCGGCACGTGTTGCCGCGGCGGTCGCTGCTGAACCCCGTGCGCACTCCGAGAC
>CAMYMP010000093.1 GCA_947259435.1 uncultured Woeseiaceae bacterium | reverse complement strand
CGTCACTGGCAAACCATTGGAAATCGGTGGCTCGGTTGGCCGCGACGAAGCGACTGCAAGAGGCGGTTTGTACGCCACAGAGCAGCTGCTGAAGCGCGGAGTCGTCCCTGGCATGCAAGCGCTCGATGGCATGCGTGTGGCGGTGCAGGGTTATGGCAACGCAGGCGCGACTGCAGCTCGCCTGTTTCAGGAAGCGGGTGCCCGAATCGTGGCGGTCAGCGATTCTCGCGGAGGAATCTGTAACGACGGCGGGCTGGATTCGGAACAGGTGCTGGTGCACAAGAACAAGACTGGTAGTGTGATCGGCTTTGCGGAGGCCACTGACATCGGAAACGCCGAATTGCTGGTTTATGACTGCGACATCCTCATTCCGGCCGCGCTCGAGTGCCAGATTCGGGAGGACAACGCGGCCAACCTCAAAGCCAGACTGATCGTGGAACTTGCGAACGGTCCGTTGACGGCAGCGGCCGACAAGATCGTGCAGGAAAGGAACATTGTGGTGTTGCCGGACATCGTTGCCAACGCCGGCGGTGTCGTCGTCAGTTACTTCGAATGGGTGCAGAACCTCGAGAACCAGAAATGGGATCTCGACAAAGTCGACCGCAAGCTCAGAAAACGAATGGTTGGTGCTATTGACGACATATTCGATCGTTGGACGGCTCTGAACGAGCGGCACAATGAGGGTTTCAATGGAAATCGTGTGGGTCCGACCCTGCGTGACGCGGCGCTGGTTGCCGCGATCGAGAGAATCGCAACGGTCGTGCTGCAACGCGATATCTGGCCGTGAGTGCGGCGCATTCAGTAGCTAAGAACCACAATGTCATCGATGATTTCGCGGGTCGTATCTTACTGCTGCTGATCGCGGTCGGCGACATACTCGCCGTGCGGGCATACCTTCGCCGTCAGCGCGACTAGCATCAGGAGTCTTGCCTCGCCGGCAATCGGATCGGCGCGTCCGTATCCGTTACCCGGCAGGCGTGCAGATATACCGCCATTTGACGTTCTTGCCGGCCCCCTTGCTCCCTGCCTCTTCAAGCGCCAGCCCGGCGCGCGTACAAGCCTCGAGTGTGTCGAATTCGACGCTCAATGATGTACCTGATGTGTCACCGGAGGTGATAAACCAGGCTATCAATATTACCTTCATATCTGTTCGTCCTGATACGTTTCGAATGCAGAGACGAGTTTAACTGCATTCGACTTACTCAATGACGCACGCAGTTCTCAATTCAACACCCTAACGGGCTTTGGTTCGGCGAACCCGTCCGGCTGCGCGACGGGCGCCACGGAGCCTTCGCAGTTCACTGCAACGGACGCGGGCTCTTGATCGGCCGGGGAGGCGTCCGATTGCGGGCAGCCAGCAAGCCTTGCGAGTGCAAGGGCTGTGCACACAGCGGGCCCTAAGTTTCCGATTTTTGGCGTCATTTTCCTTCCTCGGCGCCCGCGTACACCAACGTCGTCGATTTCGGCGTGCAGACGCCGGGGCTTCCTGTACAATCCGGCCTTCGGAATTTCCAGTCACAACCAGAGAAAAGAGAAGAACAGTGAGCACATTCGAACAGCAGCTTGAGATTGCCAGGACCCGACCGGGATTTATCGCAGCCCTCGACCAGAGCGGCGGCAGCACGCCGAAGGCCCTGGGCCTTTATGGCGTCACCGAAGACGCCTGGTCAAACGACGACGAGATGTTTGACGTCGTGCATGCGATGCGCAGCCGAATCATGACGAGCCCGGCATTTACGGGCGAGCGAATTCTCGGCGCTATATTGTTCGAAAATACGATGGATCGTGAAGTCGAAGGCCAGGCCACCGCCGCTTACCTGTGGAACGAGAAGAGCATCCTGCCGTTCCTCAAGGTCGACAAAGGGCTTGCAGACGAGCAAGACGGCGCGCAAGTCATGAAACCGATGCCGGATCTCGACGATCTTCTTGCGCGGGCAAAAGCAAACGGTGTCTTTGGCACCAAAATGCGATCCGTCATCAAACAGGCAAATGCGAAAGGAATCGATGCTGTCGTCAAGCAGCAGTTCGACATTGGCCGGCAGATTATTGCTGCGGGTCTCGTGCCGATCATTGAACCGGAAGTCGACATTCACTGCCCCGACAAAGCCGCGGCCGAAGAACTTCTGCATGCTGGCATCATGAGTGAGCTCAACAGTCTTGGCTCTGACCAGATTGTGATGCTCAAGCTAACCTTGCCAGAGAAAGACAATTTGTACGCGGACTGTGTTGCACATCCCAACGTTGCACGAGTCGTTGCGCTTTCCGGTGGCTACTCACGCGAGGAGGCGAATGATCGCTTGTCGCGCCAAAATGGCATGGTCGCGAGCTTCTCACGAGCGCTGGCGGAGGGACTGAAGGCACAGCAGTCCGACGCTGAGTTCAACGCCATGCTGGATGCGTCAATCGCAAGTATCTTCGAGGCTTCGAACACTTAAGAAGCCATTGGTTCTGCAATGACGGCGTGGCAACGATGAGCAAAACGCTCGCTGATTTCCTGTCCGGGTGCGAATCCATTGCCGTCCTGAGCGGCGCCGGCGTAAGTACGGCGTCGGGCATTCCCGATTACCGGGACCGCAACGGCGTCTGGAAACCGGCGCAACCGATCCAGTACAGCGACTTCGTCAATAGCGCGAATTCCCGCAGGCGTTACTGGGCGCGGAGCTACGTTGGCTGGCAAAGCTTCTCGGCGGCCCGGCCGAATGCCGCGCACCGTGCTCTGGCTGATCTGGAAGCGACGGGTTTGGTCGACACACTGATTACGCAGAATGTGGATCGGCTGCATCATGAAGCCGGCAGTCGTCGTGTCATCGAACTGCACGGTGACCTGAGCAAGGTCCGCTGTCTAAGCTGCGACAGGGCACACGCCCGCTCCGAGTATCAGCGAGATCTTCGTGATGCGAATCCGGGCTGGCGCGCAGAGGCGTTTCGTTACACACCAGACGGTGATGCTGAACTCGCCGCCGGCAGCCACCTGAGCTTTACGGTTCCGGATTGCACCGAATGCGGCGGCATCGTCAAGCCTGACGTCGTGATGTTTGGTGAAACCGTGCCGAAAGAACGGGTACAAAATGCAAAGGATGCAATCGGCCGGGTCGACGCATTGCTCGTTGTAGGTTCCTCGCTGATGGTATTTTCGGGATTTCGTTTCGCGCGGTGGACTTCCGAGCAGAACAAGCCCATCGCCATCGTCAATCAGGGGCGGACGCGCGCAGATGACATTGCCGCTCTCAAAGTCGATGCGGATTGCGGACGTGTTCTGAGTGAGGTGAGTTCGGCGATTTGAGGTCGCGCAGGCGTTAATCGCTCTCCGCCGTAACGATGCTCCCGGCTACATGTCGCGCTTGCCGCTGCCACGCGCCAGCGTCAAGCGGGCTTCCCCGGACGCTGTATTCGTGCATTGGAAAAAGAAATCCTTTCGCCTTGGGATTGATGCCGTAGCCGTACGTCAGATGGGTACGCGTCCTCTTTGTATCCGGGCCGATCTCAAATACGGACACGCCGTCGAGATCAGCCCCGAGATTCATTATTTCATCAATCGTCGCCGGCACATCGACAATCGACGTCGGCGCTGTGGATATCTGAAATGCAGCGTCGTCGCCGGGCCGCTTGATGGCGAGAACCGGCATCGCCATCGCGACGGTCAATGCGGTGACGTCTGCAGCCTCGGCCTCACCGTTGCGCAGCGTGTCTACCGGCACCCACGCTCCGTGGTCGCCCATCAACACGATGAGACTCTCGTCGTAAATGCCCAGCTCCTTCATGCGCTGCAAAACATCGAGCACGGCAAGCAAACCGCAGCGCGCCTGTTTCGTGACGTTCGCCCGACTCAATGAGTGCTGACCGTCATATTGACATTGCTCGTTACCGACGGTCGGTCGATGGCTTAGCATTACATGAATCAATTTGTACACTGGCATGTCGCGACTGACGGACATTCTCTCCGCAAGCTGTCGCAAAAACGCCAGGTCGGAAAAATACTGAAGCTGCAAATAGGATTCGGCGCGTATGCGCCCCTGAAATACCCACAGCTGGTCCCGATAGACTAAGGCTTTGGCGAAATGCGGGACGACGCGGAACAGAGCCAGATCGATCAGTTTGGCTGCGTCGTTCAGCGTGTAGTCCCGTACCGAAACGTGGTCGCTCGGAGTTATTCCGTATGAATGACTGACGTTACTGATTCCGTAGATATTCGCGAGGCTGATCTGAGCAGCGATATCGACTTCATGGCCGGCTTTGAAAGCGGCGTTGAGAATCGTATTACCTTGCAGGGTGCCGCGAACGAAATCGTCCACGGGAATGTCATTGCGGTAGAGCTTTCCGCTCAGCATCGCGGGCATAGTCAACTGTGTATACGGATAGACGCCGAGATGTTCCGCAAAAAACGTGAAACCGCGTAGTTCACCGCGGAGATCGCGATCCGGATAATCGTCGACGATCTCGGCGAAGATATCCGACTGAAAACCATCCATCACGATGTGCACGACGTTGCTCGTACTCGAGAAACTGAATAATGCGTCACGGGCGCGCGGGTCGATATCGATACTGCCTGCGCCGCTGAGTTCCGCGGGGCTCGATATGATGGTCACAGCAGAATTGACGGCCTGAATCGGCAATGTCGCAATAGCAGCAATGACCAGCACCGTGCCGATTCGCTTGTACGCAGTGATTGCGAGCGTGACTAAGATTATCCAGATAGAGAGGTCGAGCACGCCGCGCCAGTCGGCAGACATCCAGTCAATACTACGGCCATCCAGGCTGCCATAATCCCAAAGCAGAATATTGCCTTGCAGCCAAACCAGTATGGCCACTGCTGAGAGGATGGCCTTGTAGCGGAGGGCGCCTTCGGCAGTCATCATGATGCCGAGTACCCCGGCACCAATAGTCAGGGAGAGCAGGTACGGCGCGTAGACAAGCAGGAGCTTGCCGAATGGTGCTATGAATTCATCGCTGTTGCCGGCATAGATAGACAGGACCGCGAAACACCCGATCGTCAGGAGCGAGATCGCGGCGAGCGCGGCAGGTTGAAGTCCCTGGCGTATGAGTCGTGTCGCGCTAGGCACGATCAAACCAGTATAGTTTGCGACCGCTCGACGAAACCTGTTCGCTGCGCACGATCCGGGCAACTTTGCCGAGGAGATTTTCGAAAATCGTGCTGTCGTAGTCGTCGAACAAATCCTCACGTAATTGTAGCAGGCGCTGCACCATCGGGTCTGACTTCGGAACAAACTCCAGGACGCCCTGCGGCGCCATCGCTGTCAGCCAGCCGATGACCTGCTCGAGCGGGAGGTTCCTGGCGATTGCGAGATGATGCACGAGTGCCAGCGCGAGCACGGCGTCTCCTTTTGCCCGAGCCTGGAACCCCTGCCTCTCCGCTTGCAGCCAACCCT
>CAMYMP010000092.1 GCA_947259435.1 uncultured Woeseiaceae bacterium | reverse complement strand
ATGTGCAGTGCGTCCGGTTTGTCGCCAATCAGCGAGTCTACGGTTACGAGCAGACTGTCGAGATTTATGGATGCGTCAGTTCGCGACAGCTCGCTGACAACATCATCGAGACTGGTCTTACCGGCGGATTTGCCGCGAATTTCGTCGTCCAAAGCCGCGAATATGCCGACCGCAAGCGCAGTTGTCGGGCCGGTCGATGCCTTAGCGCAAAGTGTTTTAGCGCTGGCTGCCCATTCGGCAAGTTCCGCTTTCGCCGCCGCCAGACGCGAATTTGAAATAGTGCCGCTGCGGCTTAGAATTTCAAGGCTGTAATACTCAGCCAGGCCCTCGACGATCCAGTCGTAGCCATCCTGTGCCGATAGTCCGAGGAGCACGTGCAGGACTTCATGCAGCAGAGTGCTGGTCGCGTTTTCGCTGATGAGTGGCCGGCCGGCATGCACGAATAGCGACTGCGGTGCGGACAGACCGCCGCGCCACATTGGCTCGCCGGCACTGACAATGGTCAGACGTGAAGGCATCTCTGGCAGCAACCGAGCCAGTTCGGGCAGCGTCCAGTTGAGGAACGCCAGCGTGTCCATGCGGCGAACGGAAGAACCCACAGGTCCTGCGACGGCGACGCGAACGCCCGCGATTTTCTCCCGGCGAACGCCAAGTTTTCCGAGCACGATCCAACCGGACGGTTGGTCAAAGCGCCGCGCCGGATTGTCGATACGGAACTGTCCGTCCTTGCCGTAGTACTGGCTTACGACCGACCACCCGCGGGGCAAGCGAAAAGTCATGCGGGTGTCGCTCTGTGCGCCCTTGAGTGTTCGCGTTTTGGCTCGTGGCACGATGTCTTCGGCGCGCAACAGACCCCAATCCATGCCCAGCCAGGCATCGTAGCCGTCGCCGTTTCTCCGATGCGGCACCACCACGCGCCAGCGCATGGTGCCTCCTGCTGCCGGCGGTCTCCAGCGCACTAGGCCATCGGCAACCTGTAAATCGCCATCAGCCTCGAATCCCGCGGCTCGAGAGTCAGGCCGCATGGTGACTTCACGCAGCAAGGCACGGCCTTGCGACAACTCGAGCCTTACATCGACCGCGTTTGCGACCGGATCTGCTGTGACAACGTAGTCGATGCGGTAGTGCAGCGGATCAGATGCCGCCGGCGACTCCGACACCGGTTCCGCGCAGGCGGCGCACCATGCAACGCTAAGACATAAGATGCCCTTGGCTTTGAAACTTGAGATGCAGTTCATACAGTCTTCAGCGTGCGGTGCGTATCCTTGTCGATCTGTGCCGAGTGGACGTGGTCGCTATGATATCCCAGCCAGCCAGCATTGTTCGCAGCGTTGTCCTGATCCTTGCCTTTGTATCAGGAAGCGTCGCATGTTCCTCGAATCAGGCGACGCGAGCCGAACCCAGGTCTCAGTCAAGCGCTGTCATCAATCAAGCTCAAGGTGTTGCCGCCAGGAACAGCGACCGCTCGGCCGTTGCTAAACGTGCGGCAGCCGTGGCGCTCAAGCAGGTTGGGGTGCCGTACCGTTACGGCGGCAGTACACCGAGAGGCTTCGACTGCAGCGGTCTCGTGCATTACTCCTACGCTAACGCGGGCAGATCTATACCAAGAACAACGGCAGGACTCTGGGCCAGCATGGCTCCCGTCGACGCACGTCAAATCCGCACGGGTGATCTGCTGTTCTTCAGCATTTCCGGCAAGATGTCGCATGTCGGCATGTATCTCGGTAACGGCCGTTTCGTTCATGCGCCGTCGA
Source organism: uncultured Woeseiaceae bacterium (assembly GCA_947259435.1). The sequence goes on along the minus strand of CAMYMP010000092.1, from coordinate 3,647 downwards.
CCGGTAGGGTGGTCGCTGTCGAAAGTCTGGAGTCGGACTATTACCGCAGGGCGCTTATCCGGGCGGGAAGACCGCAGTAACCGCGCAGAGAAGCGGATCCGCGCTAAATCGTTTCGTCCTGGACGATGAAACTGTGCAGCTGGTCGGCAAGCGTTTTGCAGGCCTTGGCCTGCGTTCGCGCAATAAATGGCAGCGGAATGACCAGCGCTGGCATGAATGACGTGCCGCTCACATCGGTCGATACCGTTCCTGCCGATTCCAGGCCCTGCAAGTCCCACACCGCCGCATCGTAATCTGCATCTTTCTGCCACCAGGCAAAACCGAAACATCCGCCACCACCCGGGCCTGCGGCGCATGACAGGCTGCCGCCCCCGGCAACGCGCTCGGTATCGCCATCGAGCCAGATGATGTAACGAATACCGTGCTCAGCGATCTTCTTGGCGACGCCCGGACGGGCCATCAGTTTTGCGAGATTCTTGGTCTCGGCGGGTGCCGTGCGCGGCTCGAACCAGGGAAACAGTGAGTCAACAAACTCCTTATGCGGAATGACGCGCAAACCTTCTCTACCACGCGCCAGGCTATCCTCGATACAGCGGATGTACTTCGCCTCAGTCTCATTTCCGAGATGATAACTCTTGGCCATGATAACGACCGATTCGCCTTCGCTAATGCCGGTAACGCCTGTGCGGGCATCCTGAACGGTCGACGTCACGCAGGCCGTCGATGTCAGGGTCACCAACAAGAGGACCTTTGCTTTCACAATCTGTTTAGCCTGTTTCATCTTGGGGTCCTTCGAGGGCAGTTGTCTGTACTTCGGTATCCTCGGATTCATCCGCAGGTAGTTCTACGGGCGGCTTGCTCGCGGCTGCCGATTTGTCCGCCAATGAGCTGATGCGAGTCACGTTGTCGAATTTCATAATCACAAGCGCCGCCGCGTCACGCATCGCGAGCACCGCGGCACGTTGTAAAGCATCCGTTCTTCCTAACGTTGTGGTCTGGCTTTTGCCGTAGGCGCTGACAGGCCAGTTCGAGACCAGATCGCCGGCCTGATCGTAGACTCGCAGCCGGTAACGAATCCAGACGGCAAAGGATTCGGTATTGCTCTGGTCCGGCGTGGAGAACTCGAAGGCATCGATGCTCGCTTCGATGAGCGCGTCCAGCGGCAGCAGCTGCGGATCATCCTCCGGGCCGACGACCGTTACATCTGCAAACATATGTGCAAAGAGCTGTTCGAAAAGCGCGGCGTTGGATCGGCCCAGATCGATAGTCCACTGCTCGCGGCCGAATACTTTTTCTTCATGCACGAAATGCTCGAAATTCTCGGGCATACGCAGCCCGACCGAGATTGGAATTTTCTCGAGGAGCGGTGCGGGGATTGTCGGCGCCTGGAACTTGACGCTCGAACCGCAGCCGGCGAGAAGCCCTGCCAGTAGTAATCCCAGTAGTACGGTGCGATTCATGCCAGTCAAATAGACGCGTCCCGTCGCATTTATCGGTTGTGCGACCCTTTATCAGAGGGCTCTCACACCGCAGAGTTCCATTCCCCAGGGCGAAAAAAAGCACAAGTCCACTTTAGTGTGGCCACGCGTGAGAATCAATGCGCTGGACGGCTTCACGAATTTCGTCTGTAGCGGTATAAAGGCTATCGATGCAGTGATTGATTTCCTCCGGGCAAATGCAATGGCCAGGCCGAAAATACTTGTATTTCAACATGTTCCTTACGAACCGCTCGGGACTCTGGATCCGCTTCTGAAAGAGGCCGGATTTCGGATTCGCTATATCAATTTTGGTCGCGACCCGGAGACCAGGCCGAATCTGGACAAATATGCCGCGCTTATCGTGCTTGGCGGTCCAATGAACTCCGACCAGATCGACAGCTATCCGAACCTGATTACCGAGGTGGAGATTCTCCGTGAGGCGATTGATCAGGACATGTCGGTACTCGGAATATGTCTCGGCGCGCAGCTGCTCGCCAAAGCGCTGGGCGGCAAGGTGCGGCGCAACGCCGTACGCGAAATTGGCTGGTATGACGTCGACCTGACCGACGCAGGAGTTGCCGATCCGGTTCTGTCGACATTCGCAAGACAGCAGTCGGTCTTTCAGTGGCACGAGGACGGCATCGAGCTGCCGCCGGACGCGGTTCACCTGGCCAGTTCGCCGGCAAGCAGCGTGCAGGCGTTTCGTCATGGCGAGCACGCATACGGACTGCAGTTTCATCTCGAAATCGACAGTTCGCTGGTAGACCGCTGGCTATCGGTTCCTGAAAACCAGGCAATACTCGACGATGAACGTGGCGTTATCGACCCGGCGGTGATTCGGGCACAAACCGGCGAATCGATTGATGCTCTGCAGGCGCTGAGCCGACGAACGTTTTCGCGGTGGATCGAGCGCTTCGAATTGACACCGCGGCGACGGCATCTGCCGTCGAGATAGCGCTTAGTCGGCGTGCCACTCGAGAGGAGGTTCCTGCATCAGGGCCACCTGCTCACGCAGGGCAAGCACATGATCCTCCCAGTAGCGATGCGAGTCGAACCACGGAAAAGCCAGCTTGAACGCAGGGTCGTCCCAGCGCCGCGCAATCCACGCGGCGTAATGCATGATTCTGAGGGTCCGCAGCGCTTCTATGAGGTGCAGTTCACGCGCGTCGAATACGCGAAACTCCTCGTAGCCGGACAATAGTGCCTGCAGCTGCGGCGCTTGTTCTTCCTGATCACCCGATAAAAACATCCACAGGTCCTGCACTACCGGGCCGCGGCGCGTGTCATCAAGGTCCACGATGTGCAGGCGCTCGCCGTTAACCAGCACATTGCCTGGATGAAAGTCGGCATGCAGGCGCAGCTGCTGCACATTACCGGCACGCGCATAGCAGTGCTCGATCGCGGTGAACGCGTGATTCGCAATGCTCTCGTATGCCTCATGCAGTTCGTGCGGAATGAAATCCTGCTCCAGCAGAAAGTCGCAGGACGCGAACCCGTAGCTGTCTATGTCGACTGAAGGCCGGTGTGAAAATTTGCGTGTGTTGCCGATCAGGTGTATTCGTGCGATCAGGCGACCAAGCTGTCGCAAGAGCTCGAAGTTATCCAGGTCTGGCGATCGACCGCCGTGGCATGGAAAGACCGCGAAGCGAAAAGGTCCTGAGTGGTGCAGGGTACACCCGTCAATTTCGCTTGGCGCCACGACGGGCAGTTCGGCGTCGCTGAGTTCTTTGGCAAAACCGTGCTCTTCGAGGATCGCGTCATTGCTCCAACGCCCGGGCCTGTAGAACTTCGCGACAACCGGCACGCCACCCTCGATCCCCAGGCGATAGACTCGATTCTCGTAGCTGTTTAGCGCCAGGAACCGGCCGTCACAGCGCAATGACAGGCTCTCGAGCGCCTCAATAATGTGTTCCGGCTGCAGGCCGGCATAGGCTAGCGCCGCGCTGTTCGGTGTTCTCGTCACGCGTCAGGCATATTAGACTTCATGGTTATGAACAATACAGTAGAAAAATGCGTGATCGCATTTGCGGCGTTTTTTATTGCAGCGTGCACCAGCGATGAGCCTGCCATCGATCTTGCCAGCTTGGAGGCAGATACGCTGCAGTGGCGCGCAGAGCGGCTTGAGCGACTCAAAGGACCGGATGGTTATCTCAATCTTGCCGGGTTGTT
>CAMYMP010000091.1 GCA_947259435.1 uncultured Woeseiaceae bacterium | reverse complement strand
GAGCCCGCGCCGCGTTTTTGGTTCAGGACACGAGAAAATGGGCGCGTTTAAAGAGCCGCATGGCGGCGAACTGAAGAATCTGTATCTGGCGGCTGACGAGGCTGCGACTGAAAAAGAGGCCGCGCGCGAGTATGCGTCGTGGGACCTGACCGAGCGCCAGCTCTGCGATATCGAACTGCTCCTGAACGGCGCGTTTTCGCCGCTTGAGGGATTTCTCAACAAGGAAGACTACGATTCGGTCATTGAATCGATGCGCCTGACCAGCGGGGTGCTCTGGCCGATACCGATTACGCTCGACTTGAGCGAGGAGTTCGCAAAAGACGTCAAGCCCGGCGACAGACTTGCGCTGCGTGACCTAGAAGGAGTAATTCTCGCGTCGCTCGAGGTGGAGGACATATGGACTCCCGATCTCGATGCCGAAGCCAAAGGCGTTTACGGCACGACCGACGACAAGCATCCGGCAGTCAACTATCTGAAAAACATAGGAAATCCAGTCTACGTTGGCGGAAACCTCAAGGGCATAGAGGCACCGACGCACTACGATTTCAAGCATTTGCGGGACGCGCCAGGCGAAGTGCGGGATCGCTTCGAGAAACTCGGCTGGCGCAAGGTTGTCGCGTTCCAGACGCGTAACCCGATGCACCGTGCGCACCAGGAGCTGACTTTGCGCGCTGCCCGCAACGTCGAAGCGAATCTGCTGATTCATCCCGTCGTCGGCATGACGAAGTACGAGCAGCTGCTGAATCGTTACCCGGAGCAAACCACGATGCTGAGCCTGCTGCCGCTTGCGATGCGCATGGGCGGCCCGCGCGAAGCGATGTGGCACGCGATCATTCGCAAGAACTACGGTTGCACGCACCTGATCGTCGGTCGCGATCACGCGGGTCCAGGTCAGGACAGCAGCGGCAACGACTTTTACGGGCCGTACGATGCGCAGGAACTGCTCAAAGAGCACGCTGACGAACTGGACATAACGATGGTGCCGTTTCAGCTCATGGTCTACGCCGAGAATCGGGCGCAGTACATCCCGATCGATGAAAAGACCGATGACGATCACGTGCTGAATATCTCCGGCACGGAATTGCGCCGGCGCCTGCAGGAAGGGCTGGAGATTCCCGAGTGGTTCTCGTTTCCCGACGTCGTGGAGGAACTGCGCCGCACCCATCCGCCGCGCCACGAGCAGGGTTTCACGGTATTCTTCACGGGGCTCAGCGGCTCGGGCAAGTCGACGATCGCGAATGCTCTCATGGTCAAGCTCATGGAAATGGGCGGTCGTCCGGTCAGTCTGCTCGATGGCGACATCGTGCGTAAGAACCTGTCGAGCGAGCTCGGTTTCTCGAAAGAACATCGCGACCTGAATATCCGGCGCATCGGTTATGTCGCCAGCGAAATCACGAAAAACGGCGGTATTGCGATCTGTGCGCCGATCGCGCCGTACACGATGACGCGCCGCGCCGTCCGCGAGCTGATCGCACCGGTTGGCGGTTTCATCGAGATTCACGTATCGACGTCCGTGGAGGTCTGTGAACAGCGCGACCGCAAGGGACTCTATGCACTTGCCCGCGCGGGAAAAATCAAGGAGTTCACTGGAATCTCGGATCCGTATGAAGCGCCGGAGAACGCCGAGATGGTCATCGACACGGTCGAAATTACGCCGGACCTCGCGGCGCATCGCATCCTCGTGAAGCTCGAAGCGATGGGTTTTATTCGGTAGCAGGCATGGGCAAAAAGCTCTACATCAAAACCATGGGCTGCCAGATGAACGAGTATGACTCGGACAAAATGGCGGACGTCCTGCGCGAATCGCACGGCTATGAACTCACGGCTGATGCAACCGAGGCAGACCTGTTACTCGTCAATACGTGTTCCATCCGCGAAAAAGCGCAGGAAAAGGTCTTTTCCGAACTCGGCCGCTGGCGCCCGCTCAAAGAAAAGCGCCAGGGCGTTATGATCGGTGTCGGCGGCTGTGTCGCAAGCCAGGAAGGTGAGGGCATCACGCGGCGTGCGCCGTATGTCGACCTTGTGTTTGGTCCACAGACCCTGCATCGACTGCCGGAGCTCATCGAAGAGACTCGCGCCAGGAAAAGACCCGCCGTCGATATTTCATTCCCGGAGATCGAGAAATTTGATCGATTGCCGGAGCCACGCGCTGAGGGCCCGACCGCGTTTGTGTCAGTCATGGAAGGCTGCAGCAAATACTGCAGTTTTTGCGTTGTGCCGTACACACGCGGCGAAGAAGTCAGCCGGCCGTTGGACGATGTGATCGCGGAATGCGCCAGCCTCGCAGGCCAGGGTGTTTGTGAGATCAACCTGCTCGGTCAAAACGTCAACGCCTACCGGGGGCCGATGCACGATGGACAAACTGCGGACCTTGCGACCCTTATTTATTACGTATCCGCTTTACGACCTCACACCCGGTCGAGTTCACGGACAGCCTGATTCAGGCCTATGCCGAAGTGCCCGAGCTCGCAAATTATCTGCACCTGCCGGTGCAGCACGGCTCCGATCGTGTACTTGCGCGAATGAAGCGCGGCCACACGGTGCTCGAATACAAGCAAAAGATCCGCAAGCTTCGGGAGGTGCGCCCCGACATTTCGCTGTCGTCGGATTTCATCGTCGGTTTCCCCGGGGAGACGGATGACGACTTCGAGCAGTTGATGAACCTGATTGCCGACGTCGGCTTCGATCAATCGTTCAGCTTCATTTATAGCGCGCGGCCCGGCACGCCGGCTGCGGGCTTTGCTGACGACACACCGATGGATGTAAAAAAGCAGCGCCTGCAATTGCTGCAAGCCCGCATCAACAGCCAGGCGTTCGAAATCAGTCGAGCTATGGTTGGATCCACGCAGCGCGTCCTCGTCGAAAAGACTTCGAAGAAAGACGCGAAACAGGTTGCAGGCAGGACCGAGAACATGCGTTGGGTGAATTTCGACGCGGATCCATCCTGCATAGGCCGGTTTGTCGACGTCGTCATTACCGAGGCACTCCCAAACTCCCTGCGAGGCCGCCTCCCGGATGAACAAGCTGCAGCGGCGACACAATCGTCGCGCCGGGCCGCCAGCTAATATCCTCGACTCTGTGAAGTCTCTACTTTTCAATCTTCGCACATCGCGGTAGTCTCCCAAGTACTTTGAATGCGATCCAGATTTCTCGGGACGTGGTCCTGGAGCCCGCCGACAACAACCGCCTTGCTAATCTCTGCGGTCAGTTTGATGAACACCTGCGGCAAATAGAAAGCCGTCTCGACGTCGAAATCGCGAGTCGCGGCAACCGCTTTCGAGTAACGGGTAAGCCCGGTGCAGCGCAAATCGGTAGCGACGTCCTGCAATCATTGTTCCAGATGACCGGCAGCGAACGGCTCGATCCGGAGCGCGTGCATATGCTTCTGCAGGAGTCCGTAATGAAACAAGACGAACCTGCATCTGACAAAAGCGATGCTGATACGAGCGACGCCGACACTGTTTCGATCCAGACGCGGCATAAGTTGATTCGCCCACGCGGCGCCAATCAAACAGCGTATCTCAGGAATATTAGCAATCACGATCTCGCATTCGGCATCGGACCTGCGGGTACCGGCAAAACCTATCTCGCCGTTGCGGCGGCGATCGACGCACTCGAAAGCGAGCAGGTGCGCCGTATCGTGCTCGTGCGCCCGGCAGTCGAGGCCGGTGAGCGACTCGGCTTCCTGCCTGGCGATATGTCGCAGAAGGTCGATCCGTATCTGCGGCCGATGTACGACGCTCTGTACGACATGATGGGCGCCGACACTGTCACGCGACTGATTGAACGCAACGTCATCGAGATAGCACCGCTGGCATTCATGCGAGGCCGCTCGCTCAATGAATCATTCGTTATTCTGGACGAGGCGCAGAACACGAGTGTCGAGCAGATGAAGATGTTTCTGACGCGGATCGGATTCGGCTCGCATGCGGTAGTCACAGGTGACGTAACGCAGATCGACCTGCCCAACAAGCAGGAGTCCGGGCTGAACAATGCGAGACGCATACTCGATGACGTTCCAGGCATAGCCTTTACCTTCTTCACGCCGAAGGATGTCGTCCGTCATCCGCTCGTGCAGCGAATCGTGGAGGCGTACGAATCCGACGACGATGGCAGCTCTAGAAGTTGACGTGCAGCTGGCCTGCGACGAACCTGGAATTCCACCGCAGGCAGATATATGCAACTGGGTCGAAGCTGCAGTCGCGCAGTCTGCAAAGGTGCCGGACCGTGATGTCGAAGTCGCCGTACGGATCGTCGACGCCGAAGAGATCCGAAGGCTGAACGAGCATTATCGTCAACAGGACAGGTCAACAAATGTGTTGTCGTTTCCTGCTGGCAGAATCGAGGGTCTGCCGATTGAGGCCAGCCTGCTGCTAGGCGATGTCGTTATCTGCGCGTCGGTTGTTGCGGCTGAGGCGACGGAGCAGGGCAAGTCGCTCGCAGACCACTGGGCCCACATGGTCGTGCACGGGACGCTGCATCTGCTGGGCTTCGAGCATGAGAGCGACGCCGAGGCGGCCGAAATGGAAGGCCTGGAGGCCAGAATACTCGCTGCGAGAAATGTGACGGACCCGTACGCGAGCTCGTAACTTCAAGCTGATACAATAAGCCGCAACCAAGCCGGAATACCATACAAGGTTCAATGAACGACAAACCGCCAAGTACCAGCGGCACAGGAAGCACCACTTTGCTCGCACGCGTGAAGCGCGCTTTCAAAGGTGATCCCTGGAGCCGCGAAGAAATCCACGACTTTATTCAAAAATCCGAGATCGATCTCGACGCTGAGGAGAGGAGCATGCTTTCCGGCGTGCTCGAGGTGTCCGAGACACAGGTGCGTGACGTAATGGTGCCGCGCTCGCACATGGTCGTCATCGACATCGAAGAAGACTTCGACGAAATACTGTCCACAATCATTCAGTCCGGTCACTCCCGCTTCCCGGTTATAGGCGAGGATCGCGACGAGGTTCTCGGCGTCTTGCTTGCAAAAGATCTGCTGCGTTATTTTGGTAGCGAGGACGCCGACGAAGTACCGCTCAGGAAACTGCTGCGACCCGTGTCCGTCATTCCCGAGTCGAAACGGCTTAATGCGCTGCTCAAGGAGTTCCGGGACAGCCATAATCACATGGCCATCGTCGTGGATGAGTACGGCGGCGTGGCAGGCTTGCTGACAATCGAAGACGTGCTCGAAGAGATTGTCGGTGAGATAGATGACGAGCACGATCAAGCCGAAGCCGCATTCATTCGCCCCGATGGTGACCAACATGGTAAGCCCAGTTTCTCGGTGCGCGCGCTGACACGTATCGAAGACTTCAACGAGTATTTCGACTGCGAACTCGGAGATGAGGAGTACGACACGATAGGCGGACTTGTAATGCATGAACTCGGCAGACTGCCGCGTCGCGGTGAGTCGATTCAGTTCGGCGGGTTCAGGTTCGCTGTTGTCAAGGCTGACAAGCGCCGCATCGAATCATTGCAGGTTCAGCGGAACTCCTGACGAGTGGCGCGGGAACCGTCGATACTGCTGTTGCCGGCCGACCGGCCCCGCATCAGCCAATTCATATTTTTTGTTTTTGGCTGTCTGATGACAACCGCTTTCGCGCCGTTCGGCCTGTCGTTGCTCGTCCCGTTACTGCTGCTGCCGTTTCTGTATGTTTGCCTGACTAATTCGCCGCGAGACTCCGCGAAACACGCATTCTGGTTCGGTTTTGGCCTGTTTCTCTCGGGGACCTACTGGATCTATATCTCGGTGGTCGTCTTTGGCCAGGCGCCGGTATGGATCGCGCTGCTCCTGATGCTCGGCCTGGTCCTGCTCATGGCGCTGTACCTGATGCTAACGGGTTGGCTCGTCAGCCGGCTCGCGAGCGGTGAGCCCTGGCTGTTGCTGGCTGCGGCACCGGCAGTATGGGTCGTTGTCGAATGGGCCCGAGGCTGGTTGCTGACCGGGTTTCCGTGGATGGCGCTCGGTTACAGCCAGGTTGACTCGGCCCTGGCCGGTTGGGCACCTGTCCTCGGCGTTTACGGAGTGTCGGCTCTGCTCGTCGCGAGCATTGCCGCGATCCTCGTCGCGCTTTTGACGCGCGGCCGCCCGCAGTGGATCGCTATTGCCATCGCCGTGCTGCCCTGGTTGCTCGGCGCGATACTCAAGACCATCGACTGGACTGAGCCCACCGGCAAACCCGTTACCGCGACCTTGATCCAGGGCGGCATTTCGCAGGACAAGAAATGGCTGCCCAAGAATTTTCAGCCAACACTGAATTTTTATCAAAAGGCGACGCGAGGCGCCGCGCGCAGCGATATCGTTGTTTGGCCCGAGGTGGCGATACCGTCGGTAACTGATCGGGTCGAGCCGTACATCCAGGCGCTCGAGTCGGATAGCCGAGTCACCGGGCAGACCATACTGTTCGGCATCCTCGAGCGCGTCACCGAACGTACGCTGGAGCCGAAGATCTATAACAGCATCATCGCTGTCGATGGCGAGCGGCGGCAGGTTTACCGTAAACGGCATCTCGTGCCGTTCGGGGAATACTTTCCGGTACCCGCGCAGGTTCGCGAATGGATGCGCATGCTGAGCCTGCCTCATAATGACCTGGCGGCTGGCGCGGATGTGCAGGAATTGATCGCGACCCGCGACGGCGTCGAACTGGCTGTCGCGATTTGTTATGAGGACGCCTACGGCGCCGAGCAGCTGTACGCGCTGCCCGACGCCGGGTTGCTGATCAACGTGAGTAACGATGCCTGGTTCGGCGATTCAATCGCACCGCATCAGCATCTGCAGATCGCAAGGATGCGTTCGCTCGAGGTTGGGCGTTATGCGATCCGGGCAACGAATACGGGCATTAGTGCGTTTATCGGTCCCGATGGCAAGATTCTCAAGCATGGTCCGCAGTTCGAGGCCGCCATCATGACGATGCAGCTAGAGCCGCGCCAAGGTGGCACACCTTATGTCAGTGTGGGCAACTGGCTGGTTCTTAGCGTGTGTTTTCTGCTGCTGGCGGCGCTCTGGTTGCGAGGGCGTGCCAGACTTTGAAGACGGCGCTGCTGCTGCGAATCGCCGCCTGTTCCTGTAGGCTTCCGGTTTTCGCATACAGCAACACACGAAAGCCCCATGAGTATCCCCTATCACCCTGAAACCGTGGAAACTGCGGCGCAGCAGTACTGGCAGGAGTCGCGCTGTTTCGAGGTCGGCGAAGATAAGGACAATGAAAAGTTCTACTGCCTGACGATGTTCCCTTATCCGAGCGGGAAGCTGCATATGGGGCATGTGCGTGTATTCACGATCAGTGATGTCATCGCCCGCTATCAGCGCATGCAGGGCAAGCATGTGCTGCAGCCGATGGGGTGGGACGCATTCGGCATGCCGGCCGAAAACGCTGCGATCAAACACGGCGCGCCGCCCGCGAAATGGACCTACGACAACATAGAAGACATGCGCGGCCAGATGGACAGGCTCGGATATGCGTACGACTGGAGTCGTGAGGTGACGACATGCCGGCCAGAGTATTACCGCTGGGAGCAATGGCTGTTTACGAGGATGTTCGCGAAGGGGCTCGTCTACCGAAAGAATTCGGTGGTCAACTGGGATCCCGTCGATCAGACGGTACTGGCGAACGAGCAGGTCATCGACGGGCGCGGCTGGCGCTCAGATGCGCTCGTCTGCTCGAGGAACTCGATCGGATGCCGGGTTGGCCCGACTCGGTAAAGATCATGCAGCGCAACTGGATTGGACGCTCTGAGGGTATCGAGCTGGCGTTCGATGTCGCAGGAGAAGACGAGCCGCTGACCGTGTTTACGACACGCCCCGATACGCTGTTTGGCGTCACCTATATGGCCGTTGCCGCGGAGCATCCGCTGGCGGAGAAAGCGGCGGCCGGCAATCCGGATATCGCCGCGTTCGTTGACGAGTGCAAAAAAACCGACGCCGCCGAGGCGACGCTGGAGACCATCGAAAAGAAGGGAATGGCGCTCGGCATCTCGGCGATACATCCGCTGACCGGTGGCGAGGTGCCGCTGTGGGTCGCGAACTTCGTTCTGATGAGTTACGGGACGGGCGCGGTCATGGCCGTTCCCGGGCACGACGAACGCGACTGGGAGTTTGCAAAAAAACACGGCCTGGCTATCAAACAAGTTATCGCTCCTGCGGACGGCAGCGAAATCGATATCGACGAAACTGTCTTTGTCGACAAAGGTGTGCTCGTCAACTCCGGGGAGTATGACGGCCTCGATTACAAAGGTGCATTCAATGCCATCGCTGACTGGTTCGAACAGTCGGGCCGCGGTCAGCGCACTATCAACTATCGTCTGCGCGACTGGGGCGTGTCGCGGCAGCGTTACTGGGGCACGCCGATCCCGATCATCTATTGTGATGACTGTGATGCGGTGCCGGTTCCCGAGGATCAGCTGCCGGTCGTGCTGCCCGAGGATGTCGAGTTTACAGGGCACGGCTCGCCCCTCAAGGACATTCCTGAGTTCCTAAACGTTGCGTGTCCGAAGTGCGGAAAGGATGCTCGCCGCGAGACGGATACGTTCGACACCTTTGTCGAGTCATCCTGGTACTTTGCACGCTACGCGTGCCCGGACAGCGACACCGCAATGCTTGACGAGAGAGCAGCCTATTGGACGCCGGTCGATCAGTACACGGGCGGCATCGAACACGCGATCCTGCATCTGCTTTATGCACGGTTCTTCCAGCGTGTCATGCGCGACGAAGGCCTGACCGACGTGTCCGAGCCGTTCACGAATTTGCTCACGCAGGGCATGGTGCTCAAGGATGGCGCGAAGATGTCCAAGAACAAGGGCAACACCGTCGATCCGCAGGAACTGATCGTCAAATACGGTGCGGACACCGTGCGACTGTTCATGATGTTCGCCGCACCGCCCGAGCAGGCGCTGGAATGGTCGGATGACGGCGTGCAGGGTAGCTTCCGCTTCCTCAAGCGCTTCTGGAATGCTGTCCAAAAGCACCTGGACGGTGGACCGGTGGGCGAGCTGGATCGCGAGAAGCTCAGTGCGCCGCAAAAAGACCTGCGGCGAAAAACGCATCAATCCATTGCAAAAATCAGCGATGACATCGGCCGGCGTTACACATTCAAGACGGCCGTTGCGGCGTCGATGGAGCTTCTGAACGCGGTCAATCGCTTCGAAAGTACCTCGGACGCA
>CAMYMP010000090.1 GCA_947259435.1 uncultured Woeseiaceae bacterium | reverse complement strand
GCGTCCAGGCGCCCGCTCATGACCGGAAACTCCTGATCCTCCTGGCTGAACAGGAAATGCAGCTGCAGGCGTTCCGGATACCGGTTCTTCAGTGCGTACAGATCTTCGATGAACATCGTCGTCGACTGCTTGCGATTGCCATAAAACAGCAGGAATCGACTTTCCGTCTCATGTTGCAACACGGACTTGATCATTGACAGAATCGGTGTAATGCCGCTGCCTGCCTCAAATTCGATGTAGTCGTGCGCATTTGCCGCATCGAGGATTACGTGAAACTGGCCGGACGGCGGCATCGCGTCCAGCTTATCGCCTACGGCAAGCTCATTGGCGGCGAATTCCGAAAACTGTCCGCCGGGTTGCACGCGAACGCCAATCTCCAGCGGCATTTCGCCCTGCGCCGAGCATATGCTGTAGGTGCGGCGCAGCTTTTTGCCATCGACCGATATCTGAAACGGCAGGTGCTGGCCCGGAAGAAACGCGTACTCGTCCGCGAATTCATCGGGCACGCCCAGCGCGATGCGGACCGAATCTTTGGTCTCGCGATCGAGTCGTTCAATCGTCAATGGGTGAAACTGCTTCATTCAGATGCACTTGAAATATTCGAACGGCTCCAGGCATGCGTTGCACTTGTACGAGGCTTTGCACGCGGTCGAGCCAAACTCGCTGACCACCGAAGTATCGGTCGAGTCGCAGCGCGGGCAGGCGATATCGCGGTTGCCGTGCAGCAACGCGCGTTTGCTCGCGCCCTGCTCGGGGGGCGCAATACCGTATTCTCTGAGCTTTATCCGACCCTCGTCTGATATCCAGTCCGTCGTCCAGGGTGGCGACAGGACTCGCTTGATCGCGACGCGTTCGACGCCGTGAGTGTGCAGGGTATCGATGACGCTCTGCTCGATGACTTCGGTCGCGGGGCAGCCGGAATACGTCGGCGTGAGTTCGACAATTACCTCACTGTTGATCGTTACGCCGCGGACGATGCCGAGGTCGGCAATCGTCAGCACCGGAATCTCTGGATCAGGGACTTCGCTCAGCCAGTCAAGTACCTGTTCACGGCTGATTGCAGGAGCTACCAAGTCGCCCCCGGATGTTTTCGCTGCAGATACTGCATCTCGGCAATCATGTAACCGAGATGTTCGCTGTGGCGGCCCTGTTTGCCGCCGGACGCCATCCAGCCGTCTGCCGGTTTTGCCAACGTCGCTTCGCCAATGATCGCCGTCAGGTTCGTCATCCACTGATCGTGAATCGCAGCGAGATCCGGACCGCTGAACGACGCGGCGAAGATCTGGTCGATCTCATCGGCTGCGAACATTTCGCCTGTGTAAGGCCAGAGATTGTCGAGCGAGTCCTGCACTCGCTCATGGCTTTCATCAGTGCCGTCGCCCAGTCGCACAAACCACTGGGTGTTGTGGCGCAGGTGGTAGCGAATCTCCTTCTCGGCACGCGCGGCGATCTCGACGACGCGCTTATTTGCACACCGAGTCAGCGCCTCGAGCAACAGCAGATAGAACGACTCGAATAATACGAGCTTCGTGATCGAATCGCCGAAATGCGCGTGGGGCTGCTCGATCAAGAGGAAATTTCTGAACTCGTTCTCATCTCTCAGGAATGCAAAATCATCTTCGCCGCGGCCTTTGCCCTCGAGTTCACCGGCATAGGTGTAGAACATCCGGGCCTGGCCGATGAAGTCCAGTGCAAAGTTCGCGTTGGCGAGTTCTTCTTCGAGTTCCGGGTACGCGGCAACCAGTTCGACCATGCGTTGGCCGAGAATCAGGGCGTTATCACCAAGCCTCGTTACGTACGCGAGCAATGCCTGATCTTTGTTCACAGGTTCTCCACGCCTTCGGGTACTTCATAAAAGGTTGGATGCCGGTAGATCTTGTCTTCGGCGGGCTCGAAAAATGCCGCCGTGTCGGCCGGATCCGAGGCAACGATCTGGCTCGAACGCACGACCCAGATGCTGACACCTTCGTTACGTCGCGTATATGTGTCCCGCGCAGCATCCAGCGCCATTTGATCGTCAGCCGCATGAATGCTGCCGGCGTGACGATGGCTGAGACCGGACTTGCTGCGAATGAATACCTCGTACAGTGGCCATTCTTTATTGGACATCATGATTCCTAGGCGGCCTGCTTTGCCGCTTGTTTTTCCGCGTAGGCGCGCGCCGCTTCGCGCACCCACTGGCCGTCTTCATGTGCTTTGCGGCGTTTCTCCATGCGCTGCTTGTTGCACGGCCCGTTGCCTTTGAGCACTTCGATAAATTCCTGCCAGTCGATCTCGCCATGGCTGTAGTGGCCCGTCTCCTCATCGAGAATGCATTCATCATCGGGCACCTTGAGGCCGAGGAACTCGGCTTGCGGCACCGTGGCGTCGATAAACTTCTGCCGCAGTTCGTCATTGGAAAACCGTTTGATCTTCCACGCCATGGACTGCGCGGAGTGCTTTGATTCGGCATCCGACGGGCCGAACATCATCAGGGACCAGGATGTCGTAGCCCTGCCGCTGGTGAAAACTCTCCTCTTTGCAGACGCGTACCATTGCCCGCGCGTACGGACCGTAGGAGCAGCGGCACAGAGGACTCTGATTCATGATTGCGGCGCCGTCGACCAGCCAGCCGATAGCACCAATATCCGCCCACGTCACCGTCGGATAATTGAAAATGCTGGAGTATTTGGCTTTGCCGGACAGCAGGTCGCCGACCATCTGATCGCGCGATACGCCGAGGGTCTCGGCGGCGCTGTAGAGATACAATCCGTGCCCCGCTTCGTCCTGGATCTTGGCGAGCAATATTGCCTTGCGCTTCAGCGACGGTGCGCGCGTCAGCCAGTTGCCCTCCGGCTGCATGCCGATGATTTCGGAATGCGCGTGCTGCGAGATCTGACGAATCAGCGTGCGCCGGTACGCCTCTGGCATCCAGTCTTTAGCCTCTATCTTCTCCTCGGCATCGATGCGCTTCTGAAACGCCTCGAGCCCGGCCTCAGATTCGGGATTGTCCCGCTTGTCAGATTGTCCTTTTTGATCAAGGCCTTGCGTGTACATGAATTGAGTCCTGTGGCGTCGTTACGCGTGCCGCGTTAATGTGTCACATTTTTTGCATTTTTTCAATGATTATTGTATCGGTTTAGGCCTGCAACACAGACTCGCCACGGCTCACAGAGCGGCCGCGAAACAGGGCGACGAATTCGTCGTGCTGATTGACAACCTCAACCGCATACAGACCGCTGCGCTGGCCGCGGTGCTCCTCGAGTGCAACGGCGCGAAGTACGTCGTCAAGATACACGGGCCGAAGAAACTCGATCATCCCGGAGCCGGCAACGGTCAGGTCATCATAGGCGTTGCAGGCGAACGCGAATGCCGTATCGGCCAGAGTGAACACGAGTCCGCCGTGGCAGATGTTGAAGCCATTTACCATGTCCTCGCGCACACGCATGGTCGCGATCGCCGAGCCCGGTTCTGGAATCTCGATTTCGATACCGAGAGCCTGTGAGGCCTTGTCACCAGCATACATTCTGTTTGCACAGGCCCGTGCCCGCTCGAGTTTATCCATAGCAGATACCTCTTTGTTAATGACTGTCCTGGTCAAGCCCACCAAAGCGCTGCTTGAAGCTCCGGTCGGGTTTTGGCAACGGCCCACTGGCGGTCTCCATCGTGTCAGACAGGTAGCGATCGGCTTGCGCATAAACTGCCAGGTACAGGTTTTTGCACAGCTGATATGCCGCGGATCCGTGCCAGCCCGGCGGCAGCAACGCGGCCGGCAACTGTGGGTCGCGCAGGAGCACCTTGCGATATTCCTGAATCAGCAACGTTCGGACCAGAAACGCAGATTTTGGCGACACGTTCGCGTCTTCTCCGTACGCGGCGATCAACGGGCGGAAGCGTTCGACAAAGCTGGCGTAGCCCTTATCGATGTCGCTGAGGCGCCAGCAATCGTGCGCCAGCCTGCGCATCGGCCCTTCGTTTCTGACTGTTTGCCCGCTCATGACGACGACATCATCCGCTACGCCCAGTCGCCGCAATGTGATGTCGAGGTCCGACATGTCCGGTGCAGGATGCGCAAGGAGACTCGTGGACAGCGCGCCAAAGCCCAGCCAGCCGCACTCTTTTCTCACCACGTCGCGCGTTGCGGCGTCCAGTCCGGAGAGCAGTAGCAGGCACCATTGCCCGTCCCAGGTTGCCGCGGGTTCGCCATAGATCTTGTGCGTGGCCTGCTCGAATTTCTCGCGACCCTCATCAGTCAGGCTGTAATAACTGCGGCGACCGAGCAGTGTTGACTGCAACCAGCCGTCCTGAACAAGCCTGAATACCGATGTACGCACCAATCGCTCGCTGATACCGAAGTCCTTCATCACCCGGATCAGACTGCCGAGCCAGACGGTGCCGCCGCGCGGTGCGATCGAATCGCCGAACACGGTTGTAATCAGCGAGCCCGTGCGCAAAGTTCGCCGGGAACGAAACTCGGCGACGAGATTCTGGCTGGCGGATTCGATTGTCATTTCACGTCTGCTTGCGCTCGAAGCGCCTCACCGTATATTGTGATACCGATTTATTCAAATCTCACTCTATTTTGTATCTAACTATGAAACTTGGCAATCTCGTACAGGATCAGTGGGTCGAGGGTGACGGCGACGGCCGTGTGCTGACCTCGGCGGTCAACGGCGAACCCGTCGCAGCCATCACCAGCGACGGTCTCGATTTTGCGGCGATTCTCGATCACGCAAAATCGGTAGGCGGCCCCAATCTTCGCAAGCTGACGTTCCACGAGCGCGGCGACATGCTCAAAGCGCTCGCGATCTACCTCAACGACATCAAGCAAGAGTTCTATTCGCTGTCGACACAGACCGGCGCAACTCGTAGAGACAGCTGGCCGGATATCGATGGCGGCATCTCAACGATGTTCGTGTTCTCGAGCAAAGGCCGGCGCGAGATGCCGAACGATCACGTTTATCTCGATGGCGGCGTCGAACAACTCTCGCGAGAAGGCACGTTTGTCGGGCAGCATATCTTCACGCCGAAGCTCGGCGCGGCGATTCACATCAACGCGTTCAACTTCCCGTGCTGGGGCATGCTCGAAAAACTGGCGCCAACCCTGCTCGCGGGCGTACCGGCGATCATCAAACCGGCATCGAGCACGGCCTATCTGACCGAGCTCATGGTCAGACGCATGATCGAGTCAGACATCCTTCCCAAAGGCAGCGTGCAGCTGATCTGCGGTGGTGTCGGCGATTTGTTCGATCACCTGAGCTGTCAGGACACCATTGCATTTACGGGTTCGAAGTACACGGCCGAGAAACTGCAGTTGCACCCCAGGGTCGTTAGTGAATCGGTGGCGTTCACCGCCGAGACGGATTCCCTCAACATGTCGATACTCGGGCCTGATGCAGAGCCGGGCACGCCCGAGTTTGATCTGTATATAAAGGAAGTCAAAAACGAGATGATTTCGAAGGCCGGTCAAAAGTGCACGGCGATACGGCGCATCATTGCGCCGTCCGCGATTGCCGCCGACGTCGTCAGGGCCTTGTCGACGGCGCTCGGCGAGGTTCGCATCGGCAACCCGGGCATTAAAGACGTCGACATGGGCGCGCTCGCAAGCCAGGGCCAGCGTGACGAAGTTCGCGAACGCGTTGCGGACCTGTCAGCCGAGGCCGAGGTCGTTTTTGGCGGCACGGACGACTTCGAGATTGTCGACGCAGACCGCAAGAAAGGCGCGTTCTTCATGCCGACCCTGCTTCACTGCGAGAAGCCGCTGTCATCGAAGGCCGTGCATTCTGTCGAGGCGTTCGGTCCGGTCAGCACCGTGCTCCCTTATGACTCGATTGATGAGGCCATCGAATTGGCAAAACTCGGCGACGGTAGCCTCGCAGGTTCGATTATTACAAATGACAATGCCGTTGCGCGCGAACTCGTGCTCGGCACTGCCGCGTATCACGGCCGCATGGTAATCATTAACCGGCACTGCGCCGCGGAGTCAACCGGCCACGGATCTCCCCTCGCCCACCTCGTGCACGGTGGCCCCGGACGTGCCGGCGGCGGCGAGGAAATGGGCGGCGTGCGCGGCGTGCTGCACTACATGCAGCGCACGGCGCTACAGGGATCGCCCGAGACGCTTTCGGTCATTGGCCACCGATGGATACGCGGTGCCGAGGAGAAAAATCCCGGCGTACACCCTTTCCGCAAAACATTCGAACAGCTCGAGCTTGGCGACACATTCAGGAGCGAAGCACGCGACGTTACGCTGGACGACATCAATCATTTCGCGGAATTTACGGGCGACAACTTTTATGCACACATGAACGAAGAAGAGGCGGCGAAGAACCCGTTTTTCGAGGGCCGAGTCGCGCACGGTTACCTTATTGTGTCGTTTGCGGCGGGTCTGTTCGTCGATCCTGACTTTGGGCCAGTACTGGCAAACTACGGCGTGGACGACCTGCGGTTCATCAAGCCAGTGAACTACGGGGACTCGCTCAAAGTACGTCTTACGTGTAAACAGAAAACGCTGCGCGGCGACTCGGGATACGGCGAAGTGCGCTGGGATGCCGAAGTCACGAACCAGGACGACGAAATCTGCGCGCAATATGACGTGCTAACGATGGTTGCCACGGACGCGCATTGGGAGTCCGTGCGCAAATAATCTGATCGCCTTTTCGATTGGTCTGGCTTTGAACGGCAGACACCAACCCGTTACGCGCCCCCGTTCAGCCCAAAGCCGTCCGGTTCCTCATGGCTTCGACGGCGCAGTTGGCTCGATGTCCAGTCCTGGCAAGCCGTCGAGGCTTAGAGCATTTTTTTCGGCCCGGTACTCGAGCAGTTCGTCTGCCGTCTTACTGTCGCACCAGTTTTTTAGTGACTCACGTTCGGACTTGAATTCATATTCCGGTACACCGTATCCACATGAATCACGAATACACTCGATGTCGACCACTATGAAGTTCCGAATGGCCGGCATATTCGGGAACATCGGCACCAGCGTCTCAAAGTCGGCGTGATGCGGCTCGACCGACCGGCCGTGTCCGTAGAAACGAAAGATTTTCGGTGGCCCGTCGAAAGCGCACAGCATAATTACGATGCGTCCGTTCTCCTTCAGATGCGCGACTGTTTCAATGCCGCTGCCGCCAATATCTACGTACGCAATTTGCCGCGGGCCCAGCACCCGAAGACTATTGAGCCCCTTCGGCGAGCAGTTGATCCGGCCAGCTTCGGCGAGCGGTGCCGTTGATACGAAGAACACGTGCTGGCGTTCGATCCAACGCTGAAGTCGTTCGTCGATTTCCTCGTATTCTTTTCCCATAACTGGTGCTTCAGAGATGTTGTCTTACTGATCCGATCCGGAGCTATACATTGCGCTTAGCTTTCGACCTGATTAAGTCCGCCCTTCAACACGACGGTTTGAAAACCCTTCTCGTTCAGCACAAAGGCTGCCGCTGAGCTGCGCCGGCCCGTATCGCAACACACCACGTACTGTGTTTTGCGATCCAGCGTGTTGAGCTTGTGACGAAAAAGGTACAGCGGTAAGTTCACTGCGCCGTCTTTGTGGGAGACCTTGAATTCACCCGGCAAACGGACGTCAAGCCATTGACCACCTTTGGCGACGACCTCATTCGCCTCGTCGTGATCTACCCAGTCGAGAATCGGCTCGATCATAAGAGCCTGAAAGTCTTCTTGACCTAAACGCATCAGGATGCCATCCGTCTGCATTGTTATCGTCGCGTTGCATTTTGCCTTCGAGATCAGCGCTTCTTCGCCGAATGTGTCGCCGACATGCAGCTCAGCCAGGTCGATGCCTTTTTCTTGCAGCGGCGACTCGCGTGTGACCATGCAGCTGCCGCTGCGGATGACATAAAAATAATCGCCTTCTTGCCCCTGCTTGATAACGATGTCTCCGGCCTGATAGTCAACTCGTTGCAGGCG
>CAMYMP010000089.1 GCA_947259435.1 uncultured Woeseiaceae bacterium | reverse complement strand
TTGGGAACCGTAATCTGGCGACGCAGCAACAATCGCACAACGGTACTTTCCGACAGCATCATCCTGCGCAATGATTTCTTCGACAATGAAACGAGCATCGAATTGTCGCTTGTAGATGGCGGTGGCAAGCCGTTTATCGATCTCGAGAGCACGTTTAGCGTGAGTGATCTGGCTCAGGCCAGACGATTTGTTCCGTTCATGCCCAAGCGGCCCAGGATGAGTCAGTGGTTTCGGGAGGGGCTTGTATCCGGTCGGGTCGATAATGGCAAAGCGACCCTTTACGGGCCTTTGGACAAATGGCCCTTCGATGAGGGAGAGGGCAAGTTACTCGTCGAAGGCACTGTCCGTGATGCTGTGGTCATTTATCAACCCAAGTGGCCCGCAGCACAAGTCATCGACGCCGATATCGCAGTTGAGAACATGAGTCTTTATTCCCGCCGCAGCAGCATCATCAATGCGGGTAATGAAATCAGGAATGCGCAGATCGAAATCGCGGACTTCCGGAACCCATACTTTACGCTGAGTGCGCTCGCGACCGGGACTCTCGAATCGTTGCGGCAGTTATCGATTCAAAGTCCGATCGGTGAGATGTTCGGCGGTCAGTTGGATCGGGTCAGCGTTTCCGGTGATGCCTCGGTCAATCTCGACCTCAATGTCCCGGTTAGGGACTGGGAGAGCTTTACGTTCACGGCAAAGTTGCAAACGAGCGATGCGAGTCTGCAATTCGAAGGCTTCAATGCACCGCTGCAGGATATGAACGGCATAATCACGATTGAGCGCGAGGATATCGGCAGTGAATCGCTGCGCGGAATGTTTCTGGGCAAGCCCATTTCAATCGAACTCTCGCAGGCGCCGGAGATGATGCCCAAGTATCGCGTCATCGCGAACGCTGTGGGAGCTGCGACGGCCGACGCGCTGAGCGGGGAACTCGGCCTGCCGCTGGCTAATCGCGTAACCGGCGAGTCCGGTTTTTCAGCGAGGCTGTTATTTCCGCGTGGCAAGGTCGATGAACCGGCGCCGTTTGCGATCGAAATCGCGGGCGATCTGGCTGGATATTCGATTGATTTGCCACAGCCACTTGGCAAGCCGCTATACGACACGATCGACTTCAACGCCACGGTCTTCATGCCCAAAGGCGGAGAGCTCATCGAGAGCACCGGCACAGCCGGGGAACTCCTTTCATGGGAGGTAACATTTGGCAAAGCTGCAGATCGCTGGGATCTCGATCGCGGTGTACTTTCATTCGGTATCGAGCCCGACGGCGAGGGCGTTCCGGATACTCGAGGGTTGCATTTGCGCGGCAATGCGGGGTATGTGCACGTGCAGGAGTGGTTTGATCTCGCTCGCCAGTCCGAGACGAAGACCGGCATAGCGGAGCGTATTCGCTCGATCGACATGACGATCGGCAATCTTCACATGCTCGGCCAGCATCTTGTCGATCATCGCGTTCGCGTGGACCGCAGCGCACAGGATTGGCTCGTGCAGCTGCAGGGCGACGATATCGTCGGTTCCGCGTTCGTGCCCTATGATTTCAACTCGGGACGGGAGATCGTCATCGAGGCAGAGCGGCTCGTACTGCCCGGTGACGACCTTGATTTCAGAGAACAGCGCAGCAATGTCGATCCGAGGTCGCTGCCACCGATATCTATCAAGTCTCAGGAAACCGCTTTCGGCAGCCGTTTCTTCGGGGCCGTGGACGCAACGTTTTTACGCACGGCGGACGGGCTCGAGTCGCAGGAAATCATCGCAAGAGACGAGACCTTCGAGATTGTCGGTACCGGGAAATGGGTCCTCGATGAATCCGACCCGGCAGGACATCGCAGCTCTGTTACCGCCTCGCTGACAAGCACCAATGTCGAACGTACGATGCAGCGCCTTGACTACAACCCTGGCATCGTCAGCGACGATTTGGGGATGCTGCTGGACCTCAGCTGGTCGGGCGGCCCGCGCGACGACATGCTCGAATCGCTGGACGGCGAGGTGAAGGTCCGAATCGGATCCGGCCAGCTTGCGGAGGTCAACCCCGGAGCAGGACGGGTATTTGGTTTGATGAGTATCGCGGCTCTGCCACGCCGATTGTCACTCGACTTTCGTGACGTATTCGGCAAGGGTTTCGGTTTCGACAGGATCAAGGGCACCTTCGTGATTGTCGACGGCGATACTTATACATGCGACCTGGTGCTTGAAAGCCCGGCCGCGGATATCGGCATCATCGGGCGCGCTGGTCTCGTCAGCCGCGATTACGACCAGACGGCCGTGGTCAGCGCGAACTTTGGTAACGCGCTGCCGGTCGCCGGTGCGCTGGTCGCCGGTCCGCAGGTCGCGGCCGCATTGCTGATCTTCTCCCAGATCTTCAAGAAACCCCTGCAGGAGGTCAGCCAGGTCTATTATGGTATCGGTGGAAGCTGGGATGAGCCGCAAATCGAGACGTCGACGGCCGAGGTCTTTGCACTCAACGGCGCGCTGGCGGGTTGCATCGAAGAAGCACAGTAGAGAAGGGCACAGATTACAGCCATGCGGGTCGCTGCAATTCAAATGAACAGCCATGCGGATGTAGATCGCAATCTGCAGTTGACGGACCGCTTGCTTGGAGAAGCGGCGGACGACGGATGTCTGCTTGCGGTACTGCCCGAGAATTTTGCGTTAATGCCGGTAAAGAGCCGCGATAAAGCAAACCACGCCGAAGAACCGGGCGACGGGCCGATACAGGATTTTCTTGGCGACGCAGCACGGCGCCACGGCCTTTGGATCGTCGCCGGCAGTATGCCGCTGCGCTCACCCGAATCAGAGCGCGTCTATGGCGGCTGCCCGGTCTATGACGCTTCCGGCAAGCAGCAGGCGGTGTATCGAAAAATCCATCTGTTCGATGTCAAGCTGCCGGATCGTGAAGAGTCCTATCAGGAATCGTGGTCGATGTATCCGGGTGACGACGCTGTGACGGTCGATACGCCTATCGGGACGATCGGCCTCACAATCTGTTACGACCTGAGGTTCCCGGAGCTGTATCGGCGCCTTGTCGACGACGGGGCAACGGTCTTCACGGTTCCGGCTGCCTTCACAAAAGTGACCGGCGCCGCCCACTGGAAGACGCTGCTCTCGGCACGGGCGATCGAAAATCTGGCGTACGTCATCGCGCCCGGGCAATATGGAGACCATCCGGACAATCGATCGACTTACGGGCATTCGATGATCATAGATCCCTGGGGCGCCGTGCTCGCGGAACAGGCGCAGGGCAATGGTCACGTCGCAGCCGACATAGATCCGGACAAGCCAGCCAAACTGCGCAGTGAGTTTCCGGCACTCGCGAATAGGCGCATTTAGACGACGGGAATTGGAAACTGAATGAGCAAAACTGGGGAACATCCTATCAACGCGGTCATGTCGCGAATGCTGGATCCTGCAGGACTCGACGAAGGTCACCTGAACAAGACCCTCGGTTCGATGATGAAGGGGGGCGTCGACTACGCGGACCTGTATTTTCAGGTTAGCCGCCAGGAAAGCTGGACCGTCGAGGATCGTATCATTCGCGAGGGCAGCTTTAGTCTCGACCAGGGTGTCGGCGTTCGAGCGGTCAGTGGCGAGAAGACCGGTTTCGCGTACTCCGACGAACTGATCCTGCCGGCGCTCGAAGAAGCGGCGACCGCGGCACGGGCGATTTCGCGGCAGGGAGACACGCACGCGCTGCAGGTATGGAATCGCGCAGACACAACTCGGCTTTATCCGGCGACCGACCCGACAACGAGTATCAGCGATGCACAGAAGACGGCGTTGCTCGGAGAAATCGAGGCTGCGACCCGCGATCTGGATCAGCGGGTCGAGCAGGTGATTATCAGCCTCGCCAGTAGTCAGGATCTGGTGCTGGTTGCAGGCTCGGACGGCACCTTTGCCGCCGACGTGCGGCCGCTCGTGCGCCTCAATGTCAGCGTCATTCTGCTTCAGGATGGTCGTCGCGAGCAGGGTTATGCAGGCGGCGGCGCTCGCGCGGATCTCAGTTACTTCCTGTCGGGCGATACGCCGATGCAGTATGCACGCGAAGCCGTGCGTCAGGCTGCCGTGCAATTCGAGGCGATCGCGGCGCCGGCCGGCACAATGCCCGTGGTGCTGGGACCGGGCTGGCCCGGCATCTTGCTGCACGAGGCTGTCGGACACGGCCTGGAGGGCGATTTCAATCGCAAAGGCACCTCGGCATTTTCGGGCAAGGTGGGTCAGCAGGTCGCTTCGGAACTTTGCACGATAGTCGATGACGGAACGTTGCCTGATCGGCGCGGATCGCTGGCCGTCGACGATGAAGGCACACCCGGCAAGTACAACGTGCTGGTTGAGAACGGCGTGTTGAAGGGGTACATGCAGGACAAGCTGAATGCACGCCTGATGGGCGTTGCGCCGACGGGTAATGGTCGACGCGAGTCTTTCGCACATATGCCGATGCCGCGCATGACCAATACTTACATGCTGGCCGGTCCACACGATCCCGGCGAGATTGTGACATCCGTAGAAAAAGGCCTGTATGCGCCAAATTTCGGCGGTGGCCAGGTCGACATCACGTCGGGCAAGTTCGTTTTCTCGGCAAGCGAGGCGTATCTGATCGAGAACGGCAAGGTCACCACGCCGGTCAAAGGGGCGATGCTGATCGGCGATGGTCCTGAAGCGCTGACAAAGATCTCGATGGTCGGTAACGATCTCGAACTCGACTCAGGTGTCGGTACCTGCGGTAAAGAAGGTCAGTCGGTCCCGGTCGGTGTCGGCCAACCAACCCTCAAGATCGACGAACTCACAGTCGGCGGCACTGCGTGAGCATCTCGGCCGCAGGCTTATAGCCTTAACATAATCGGCCAATTTTCTATTTCACGTATTGCATTGCGAGACCGTTCACGGAATTCAACATATGGTTCCGGTAATGTCTGTTTGTCAATCAAGGGGACACCGACATGGCATTCGAAAATACAATCACAGAGAAGGATCTGGACGTAAATGCGCAGCACTTCGTGCAGGGATGTCGCGCTGATAACTATGATGCTGAGCCGGACCTTGCGGTAGACGGTTTGTCTGACTCGATTCTGTCGCGCCTGCTTGGCCTGTTCGGGATCGGCCGCTCGAAGCATTAGACTGCCCCGAAATACGCCTCTTACGACCCGGTTATTGAGTTTCCCGTCTGGCAAAAGGCCGGATGGGCTTTCTCATGACTGGACTCGACAGCATTGGCTATGGACAATGGGTCTCGTAACTGGGGAAGAATCAGACGCCATGTGGGTCTCGAGACCAATATACGAAAGCCTGCCATACCTGTACTTGCTCGTCGGTGCGTTGTCACTGGGCGCGTCGATGTACAACAACTACTGGTATTGGCCAGAAATCTGTTTCGTGACGGGAGTAGTATGCCTCGTTGCGGGCCTTGTCGTGCTCCTGAAACGCCGCGACTATCGCACCACTGACCG
>CAMYMP010000088.1 GCA_947259435.1 uncultured Woeseiaceae bacterium | reverse complement strand
CCGGATGGGGCGGCCTTCGACACTTCTGCCGATAACCGCGCTCCGAATCTCGGCGTGTGCTGCCAGTTCTTCGAACCACTTTTCGTACGACTCCTGTGTGAACAGTTCCTGCGCAGAGACCCACGCGCCGGATGCGTCTACGTGCAGCAACAGCTGCATGTGTTTGCCGTTGTCGGTCAGCGTCACGGATTCTTCAGTTGCGCGCTGCCAGTCTTTGCCATCCGTGCTGATCTTGGGCCAAAACCGGGCGTAGTTGTCCGGAAACTTCAGGCGGATTTGAATGGCACCCGGCTCTTTCGCTGTCACGCGAAACGAGAACCAGCTGAAAGCGTCGCTAACCTTGAAATCTTCGGGCCGGAAGGTGAGTTCAACCGCGTTATCTGCTTTGAACCTGCACTTGTCGAGGTCGCCGCCATCATGCCGTGCATCGACAACGAAGAGGTCGTTCTCGCAAAAACGTTGTTCCACCAAGGTAGCGCAGGCGGACAGCACGAAGATGAATGTCAAAAAGGTCAGTCGGACCATCACGTCGAGTTCCAGTGAAATCCATTCGAGAATGATACATTAACCGTCATGGACCGAGCGCCCGGCAACAGATTGTTATGGACATTGTTGTCGATCGTCATTGTCGCGAGCTTTCTGGTATCACTGATCCAAAGTTCGGGCGGGCGCGTACAGGTCCTGGATATCAAGATTCCGACACAAAACGGCCAGTGGCTGGTTGCCGACCTGTTCAGACCGCGCTCGGCGACGAGTGACAACCCGGCGCCGCTGGTCGTGGTCGTGCCGGGCTTTCAGCGCTCTAAAGAGTCACTGTCAAACGTCGCGATCGAACTCGCACGGCGTGGCATCGTGGCGATTTCGATCGATCCGTATGCGCAGGGTGGCTCGAGCGCATCGATGAGCCGGCGCGCGGCAACGACGGAAGGCTACGGCATGTTTGCGGTTGTGGACTACGCGGCCGGCACGCCGAACCTGAACTACATCGACAACGCTCGCATCGGAGCGACCGGGCATTCGGCCGGCGGCAACGCCGCAATACGCGGCGCAAATTACTTCGGCAAGGAAGCGCAGCGAACGGGCAAGCCGAGCAAGCTGCATTCTGTGTTCGTCTCGGGATACGTGTTGACGCTGACAGACGAGGTACTGCGTGACGTGCATTCCAACGTCGGCATGAGCTACGCCTATTACGATGAGGGTGCCTACCGCAACGAGCTCGGGAATGGCGATATGCGCTACGCGCCCGAGGCGCTGCGGCTCGTGAACTCCGGCCGCGCTGCGAGTGAAGCCCCCATCGAGGAAGTCACGCTCGGCCGGTACTACGGCGATGTGGAGCAAAGAAACCTGCGCGTCGTCTTCAACGAAAGGGTGCTGCATCCCTTCCAGCCCTATATCGTCGAGGCCACCGCGAATCAGATCGACTACTTCGAACGGGTTTTCGCCATTGACAGTGGCTTGTCGAGTCGTGACCAGAATTGGTTCTGGAAGGAACTGCTGAGTCTTATTACGCTTATCGCTGCCGTCGTGCTGTTAATTCCGCTGGGCCGGCTGCTGTTACGGGATCCGGCATTCAAGTCGCTCGTCAAGCCGGTTCCGGCCGCGTTGCCAAGCCCGCAGGGCAGGGGCAGGGTGCTGTTCTGGAGCCTGTTCGCGCTCGGTGCACTTATCGCTTGCTTTTCGTACATTCCGATGGCCGAACTGTCGCAAAAACTATTCGTGGCGGCTTCCACGCGCGAGATGACCTGGTTTTTTCCACAGCGCATGAACAACGCCGTGATGATGTGGGCCGTGCTGAATGGACTCGTCGGCTTCCTGATGTTCTGGCTCGCCTACCGCTTTCACGGCAAACAGCATGGCGTAGTACCGGACATGTGGGGGGTAAAAATCAGCGCTGAGGACCTCGCGCGGACCTTTGGGCTGGCTTTGACCTTGTTCGTCCTTTATTTCCTGTTGCTGTTTACGGTGTATTACTTTTTTCACGTCGACTACCGCTTTTTGTTCATGGGTGTGCGCATTTTTCGACCGGTCGAGCTCGTGTTGCTGGTGGTATATGCGCCGTTCTTTTTCATTTTCTTTCTGTCCAACTCGCTGCGCGTCAACGGCGCGATGCGCACCCAGGGGCAGGCGGAATGGAAAAGCATGCTCATCGCCGGTATCGGCAACTCGCTCGGACTGCTGCTGATCGTCGTTGTTCAGTACGTCACGTTCGCTGTGACCGGGACCGTTTACTGGACCGACGGCTGGCTGTACGTCAACCTGCTGTTTGCCGTTGTACCGATGATGTTCGTTTTGCCTTACTTCAATCGCTACTTCTTCCGCATGACGGGCAGGATTTACCTTGGCCCGATGGTGACCTGCCTCGTGTTTATCATGATCCTGCTGACCAATACGGTAGTCTATCTGCCGCTATAGAAGAAGCCCCTGCGACCGAAGCGGTCAATGTATTCCCTGCGCGATTTGATCGAGACCAGCGACATCCACGAGACGGACTTTTCGACGATCGACGTCGACGAGGCCCAGGCCGTGCAGTTTTGCCAGTAAGCGACTCAGGGTCTCGGGGCTAATGCTCAGGTAGCTTGCAATGTCCTCGCGTGACATGGGCAAGCGGACGACGTCCGTTCTCGAATCAGGCTGGTGTAGGCGCGAGCAGATATTTACGAGGAACGCAGCAACACGCTGCGTTGCGCCATATCCTCCGCGGTTATGCAGCTGCGTCGCGAACTCGCGGCTCATCAGCCGTATTAGCTGCCGGTGCATACTCGGAAAGTCCTGGCTGAGCCTGGTAATGTCACGATACGGGATGACACACAGCGAACAGGGTTCGAGAATCAGCGCGTTACAACAATGTCGGTCCGGGTAGACTGCATCGAAGCCGAGCAATTCGCCGCGCAGGTAAAAGCCGTGCACGAATTCGTGCCCACCGGGATCGACCGTATAGCTCTTGATACAGCCCGAGCGCACGGCGTATATGGCTGTGAACTCATCGCCGACTCGAAACAGATGGCTACCGCAAGGCAGGGCGTCAGTGTGCCTGACCATGGACTGCAAACGTTGTAGATCAGCTGCGTCCAGACCCATCGGCCAGCACAACTCGAATAGTGCGCAATACTCGCAGGCGCTCCTGACGGCACCAGGCTCCAGCGGGCTCGTGTGGGCATGTGCATGCACGGAAAAATTCCTCAAGCAATGAGAACCTTAGCGCGATTGTGGGCACGAAAAAATCGTGGAAGTTACCTAACGTGAGCTGACAAATGTCAATGCAGGGGTTAAGCCCCTGTGCTCGAATATTGAGTGCGATGAGTTTTGCGTGCCGGCAAATCGCAGGGATGTTCAGGCGCGAGTACTATTAAGACGATAAGGAGACAGTCATGTTTGTTCGCCAGGTCAATGCGCACTTCAAACCAGGAAAATTTGATCTGCTGAATCGACGGCTCCAGGAAGAGGTCATTCCGTTACTAAAGAAACAAAAAGGATTTCGTGATGAATTGTCGTTTTTCGACAAAGACAAAGACGAGGCCTTCGCCATGAGCTTTTGGGACACCCGGCAGGATGCTGAAAAATACCATCGGGAGATCTATCCTGAGGTATCCAAGAAGATGAAAGACGCCATTGATGGCACCCCGATGATTCGGTCATTTGAGGTCAATAACTCAACCTGGTACGACATTCACGCTGCCTGATAGCGCGAAAGTCAAAAGAGGTAGGGGCGGCGGCTCTGGCTGCCGCCCCTTTTTTTAGAAGCCCGGTCTGATCTCGGCTTTGTCGAGATTGCAGGGACCTGTAGTGCGGGCCTCTACATACCGATTGTGAACTTCGCGAAGAAGGCATCTGCATCCCAACGATCGGCGAATTGCCGGTCGTATGCGAAACTCAGGATCCAGTTTTCACGTGCGAGTACATCGATACCGAGAGCAACGCTTGCAAAGTTATCGTCGACTTCCGAGATCTGCGTGAAGTACGGCACACTGGCAGGTGCGCCGGCGAGCTTCGCCGTGATCACGTTCTCCGCGCCGCTTAGGATATTCGTGAACGATGTGCGAACGAACGGTCTGTATAGCACGTCATTGTCGGACGCGAATTCACCGCCGATGCGCAGGTCGAAACGCGACGTGACGTAAGCGTCGTCGGTACCCTTAACATATAGCGCTGTCGGACCGGCGCCGGTTTCATGGAAGCGATCACCGGAGATGTCGGTCCAGCCGAGATCGATTCCAGGTCTGACGAACCAGTTGCCGTATTCGGCAGAGTATGCGTAGCCGGCATGCGCCGAGACAAAGCTGATATCACGGTTACCCATTGTGAAGTCACCGTCGTAGCCAAACTCGGTGAAGCGCCGCGTATCGTAACCGCCGCGACCCATCGTCATGGACAGATCGACTGCGTTGCGACCATACCGCCCTTTGAGGATGCCGCCGAGCTGTACTTGTTTGCCGCTTCGTTCTGCGAACAGCGGGACGTCATAGTCAGACTTCTCGAATCCAAGCGCCAGGCCACCGTGCCAGTTTGCGGTCAGGGCTTTTTGCATGCCCATGTTCACGATCGTCGCGTAGTCGGTCGCGCGCGGCATGCCGTTCGTGCCTTCGTACTCAACATCGCGGCTCGACATGCGCATCCACGTGCATTCGCCTTCGCGGGAGAACCTCAGGTCGCCACCCCGGACTGCGCAGCTATGCATCGCTTGCTCGAAGTCGAGGCTGGAAAAGAGTCGACCGAGCTGATTGGCTGAATAGATGTGCGGGCTCAGTACATCGTACGCTGCACCAAGTGATGAGTTGTCAGGCTGTGCAACGATAGATTCCGTAAGCGGAATCATCATGTCCGTACTGCCGGCCAACTGAATGTCATTGAAGTGCTCACCCATTGCTGCCTGGTTATGTGTGAGACCGCTTGGTGCAAAGTCAACGTTGTAAGCCAGCATGTATTCCGTTTCGCTGGCATCCATCAGCGAGAATCCAACCACTGCGGACTGCATAGCATTAAGTGTCAGTGCGCGGTCGCCAAAGCCGCCTGAACTGTTGACCAACAACCTCTCCCACTGTCCCGGCATCACCTTGCCCGTGTCTTTCAGGACCACAGCGAGCGTGCCGTTAAGGTCGGATGTACCGCTGACCCTGAGCCAATCTGCCTTATCCAGGCCAAAATCGAACTCGAGGTCGAACCAGAGCGTGCCAGCTGCCGTTTGCGTGAAGTCTCCGAAGACGTGCGAACCAAGAACGTTCATTACGCCGCCAGGCGCAAAGTCGCCTTCGTTCAGCAGCAGGTTGCCGCCGCCGACATCAAAGTACATGCCGGCATTGACCAGGCCATAGTTGACAGCGTAGTTTTCGCCGCCACCGAGGTAGACCGAACCGGTTACCACGCCGTGGTTTTCGAGGTAATCATGACCGCCCGTTGCGATGATCGCATGGCCGTAGACACCGGGAACCGACGTGATCAGACCGTCGTT
>CAMYMP010000087.1 GCA_947259435.1 uncultured Woeseiaceae bacterium | reverse complement strand
AAGTCCTGCAATTGCAATGGGCGCCGCGCCGATTCCTATTATTGACTTCAGTTACTTATAAATGAAATGGCGAACTCCGAAGGCAGGGGTCACAGGTTCGACCCGAGGCCGACGTAGTCGGCCGACAGACGCCCGAAGGGCGCCGTTTAGGGTGAGGGCCGGAGGCCCGAATCAATCCTGTCGGGCGCGCCAATCAATACACGGCCGCATCGATGTCGTTATCGTTCGACGAGCTCGACGCGGCGGTTTCTGGCTCGCCCGTCCTCGGATGTATTGGTGGAGGCCGGCACGAGCGGGCCTACGCCGTGCGGTTCGAGCCTGTTTCGATTCACACTGTGCTGCGATACAAGGACCTCTACCACTGCGGCAGCCCTTCTCTGGGAAAGATCGAAGTTGTAGTCGAAATCTCCCACCGAGTCGGTATGCCCGACAACGAAGATCTTCATGTCGGAGTCTTTCTCGAGTAGCTTATCGACCTCGGCCAGCGCCGGGCCAGACGCGGCTTTGACCACCGCTTTCCCCGTGTCGAAGTAGATTCCGTGCACGGTCGCCTTTCCGGTCAGGCTGATTTCCTGCAGCAGGGCGTCGGCATCGGCAACGATGAACTGCTCCATCGCCTTTTCTTCGACGATATAGAGCGTCACACCTTGCCCTCCGTTCCATGGCTGGACGCGAACCCAGGTGACCTGGCCGCCTTTGTCCAGACTCATGTGCACACTTCTGTCCTCGTACTCGACGACTCCGCCGATCCTCTTGAACGCCTCGCTGTAGTTTCTCCTGATGGCCACTTCGCTCAGATACTGCGTGCCCTCTAAGAAGTAGTAATTGATGAGATAATAGCGGCCCTCTACGGTCTTGTAGCTGCCGTCACTGGCCACGAATCAGTCATAGGAATCGAACTCTCTCTCGTCGTAGCGTTGAATTTCGTAGTTGGGCAGGCGGTTGAACAACGGGTGGTCTTTTGCGCCTTCCGCGTCCTTCGCCTCCGTACCCACGGGCAGCACGACAAGGAGCACGAGTGCCAACGCAGACAGGAGAAATCTCCGGGGCAGATTTCCGCCCGGCCTGAACTGAAGACTGAAATCTACATGCTTGGTCATTATCAACTCCCGAGAGTTTGATATGAAGAGTGAATCCCGATAGCTGTTTGTTCGTCAATGCGTACTTGCCGAGCCCGCATTCGGTACAAGAGACTGCGGACTCCGGGCATAGCCATGAAGGTATCGAACCCCCGATAAAGTAGTCGTCGTATGCCGCTCCAGAAGATCCGGCAGCCGCGTTGCGGCTGGCGGATGGCCGGCACGTCGAACGAATGCCTGGAGACGTGCGCTACCTCGCCGGTATTGGAATGCTGCTGCGTAGGCGAACAAATCCTTCGATCCGTTCAAAGCCTTCAGCGCCGTCGCACTGAGTAACGTAATCGATTGCGAGCGTGGCCGGCTGGCCATCAGCGTCCGTCGTGAACTCGAGAACTTCGACGCGCGACGGTGCTGAATCGCAACTTGCATCTCCGATGACCGAAAATCCGGGTTCAGTCTCGGTGGCCGACGTATGCGTAATGTTGTCGTAGAGCTCCGCCATTATGACTGTCGTCGTCGGCGCTTGGATATCGATTCGCCAATCCTGACGAAAGGCCCGGGCAAGTTCTTCGTTGACGTAGTCCGTATCGTGTTCGATATAGATTTGATTGCTCCCGTTGTGCGAGTACTGTTGCTGACCGTTTGCCGGGGTCAGGTACCACTCCCGCCAATCCGATTCGGTCGTGAGGGCGCGCACGTAGACCAGATCAATTTCGCTCGGTGATGAAAACAACGTGATATCCGTCTTTGCAAAATCAATCTCGCCGAATTCATTCGTTACTTGTAGATGCACACGCAGCAGTTCGGTTTGCGTCGTTGCCGGCAAGGTTAAAGTTGCCGTTGGTTGATCGGCACCCGCGATCACGGCTGAGGGTCCGAGAACCTGCGTCCACTCGAAGCCGGTGATGTCGCCGTCTTCAGCGTAAGACCCTGCCGAACCGGGCTGAATCTGATCGCCGGGAAAGCCAATGGCTTCTTCCGGCATTGCTGCGGCAACCAGTTCGTCGACGACCTGAATTCTGGAATCGAATTCCGTCACCCAGGTCTGGTTACCGTTCGTGTCGCTGATCTGAAAGGGCTCCGTCGGGAAGCGGTACGGCGCGCCAAACGCAAGTTGCTGCATGGGCCGGAAGAGAATCATAGCGCCCCGGACCTCGACATCGACATCGAGGACAATATCCATGAACGGCCAGTCGGCCTGCATGGATTCCAGTTGTATGCTGTCGGGAAGGGAACTCGGATCAACGGTTCGCGACGTGAGTATTCGTATCGTCGGATTCGCTGCAGTGGGCTCGAAATCGAAATCGCCGCGTACATGCGGGCGCCAGGTCAATATCCTGAAATCGTCTGGATCATAGGAGCGTATGGCAGATTCATAGGGGCTCGACAGCTCGAACCACCACAGGTAGCCATTTGTGATTATTTGCCAGTCACGAGTCTCCGGAAGTTCCTCAAAAACGCCATCACCGTCTTCATCGACTGAGAACACGGCGAAGTCTCCCGGTCCGGAGCCATCCGAGCGGATCCTGAGGCCGGTGCCGTCGTTACCTGCGAAATCGACCTGCCCGCTGGTAGGCCAGGTATTCAGAGCTCCGGCGAGGGGCTCGCTCGTACTGATCTCTGCCGCTCCTTCGAAGAGGTTGGACTCATACGTGCCGGCCATGCTTACTTCATAGTTCGCGGTCTCGTAGAATTCCCGCTTCGTGACAGCCATCGTTTGCCATTCAGCACGTACCTTGGCACCCGAAGAGACCAGGGAGATGGACAGTTCGACATCGCCAGAGACGCGCAGGTGCGACTCATAAATACCGCGCTGGAATTCCACCGTCATCGCACCGATCGCCCTCACCACTCCTGCAGCGTAGAAAATCGTCACGGCGTCGGCATCCACGTGTGCCACGTACCGGACATCGTCCGCACCGCGGCTGGCATCGATTTCCTCGAGGGTAACGAAGAGGTCGCCCGAAAATCTTCCATCCGTCGACGGCGTTACACAGCCGTTGTAGTCGGTTCTGATGCGATCGCCAACGGACAGGCCACCATCCTGGTCATTGTCGGTCAGTAAATACCTCGCTGAGCCGGCCGTGCAATTGTCCGGTTGCTGGGACAGCGTTGTTCCATCGAATTTCTGCAACGCAAGCGCAGCCTCATCGGCAAACAGTAGTGCGGCTTCGCCCAGATTGACCGTCAGCGTTGCGACGCGCTCCGCATTGGCTGCCGTAAATGTCGCTTGCGGAGGAGTCACGGTTGGAGTCGTCACAGCACTGCTGCTGCTGCTGCCGCCGCAGGATGTCATCAAAGCGCCCATAGCGAGCGCCGATATACAGCGACTGAGGCGTATGATCGCGACAGCATGAGGCGAGCGTGAACAATTGGCGAATGCAACGGGTTTCATGATGTATTTTTGTTCCAAATGTCGGCTGCCACCCGCCAGCAATGACCATCTTACATTAGGGCAGGAAATTCAATCGTGTGGGCGAGTACGGGTGTGCCGAAAATAAGAAAATTCACGATGGAAATCGAATCTATAGGCTACAGTTTACGGCGTATGCTCGGCTCTGCGCCCGCCAATGCCGTGAAATCGGCGCTGTTTGCGCGGAACTCTGCCCCTTGAAATCGGCTCAAAAGGACGCAGAAATGAGTCTGATTATTATCTGGAGAACGGACAATGTTTAAGCGCGTAGCGCTGTTCCTGGCGACCAACCTCGCCGTCATCCTGGTGCTCAGCATCGTGCTGCGGCTGCTCGGGGTCGACAGTATCCTCGACGAGCGCAATGTAGGCATCAATTACGAGGCCCTGCTGATCCTGTCGTTGGTCATCGGCTTCGGTGGCTCGTTCATCTCGCTCGCGATATCCAAATGGATGGCCAAACGCAGCACGGGGGCGCGGGTAATTACACAGCCGGCGAGCCCGGCGGAGTCCTGGCTAACCTCGACGGTCGAGCGTCAGGCACGCCAGGCCGGCATCGAGACGCCCGAAGTTGCGATCTACGATTCGCCCGATATGAACGCGTTTGCGACGGGCGCGCGCCGCAACGCGGCATTAGTAGCCGTTAGCACGGGCCTGCTGCAGAGCATGCCCAAAGAAGAAATCGAAGCGGTACTTGCCCATGAGATTTCGCACGTCGCCAATGGCGACATGGTCACGATGACCCTGATTCAGGGCGTCGTTAACACCTTCGTTATCTTCCTGTCTCGCCTCGTCGGTCACTTCGTCGATCGCGTTCTGCTGCGCAACGAAAGTGGTTACGGCATCGGCTACTTCGGTGCCGTCATCGCAGCGCAGCTCGTACTCGGCATTCTCGCGAGCATCATCGTGATGTGGGTGTCGCGTCTGCGCGAGTTCCGGGCGGATGCGGGGTCGGCACAACTCAATGGCCGCGAGCCGATGATCAGAGCACTGGCGCGACTCGACCGTGGCCGACCCGGTGAATTGCCGCAGGCGTTGCAGGCGTTCGGCATTTCGGGCGGCGGCAAGCGCAAGATGATGCGCCTGTTCATGAGCCATCCGCCGATTCCCGAGCGCATCGAGGCGCTGCGCCGAACGTAAAATCCCGGGTCATCCAGACCAGACGGCCCGACTTATGGTAAGCGCAAGACGCACGCTTAGGGGCCGGTCTTCCCGGTCCGCTGACCAAAACTAACCCCCACCGAAACCCGGCACATGCGCTGGAAAGCCCTGATACAGGGGCTTCCGGGCGCTGTGGCCGCGGGCTGCCGTCTTCTAAGCAGAAAAACCACTATTGCGACATATTGACTCAATTGTGGTATTCGAGTAGGTTCAATCTCCAGATGGCCGTTTTCTGGCGTTGACGGTCTATCTGCGGCACCGCCGGTGGCGGCTACAGAAAATTTTGAAAAGAGGACAAAACGATGAAGATCATGAGACCAATCGGACCGATCTTGGGCCTGGTCGCAATGCTCGGCCTTGCGGCTTGCGGCGGCGGTTCGTCAGGCAATAACTCCAACCAGCCCGGTCCGACAGATAACGGCCCCATCCCTGTCACGGTCGTCGGATCGATCACCGGTTTCGGCAGTGTCTTCGTTAACGGCGGAAAGTTCGAAGTGGCCGGGAACACGATCATCTCGATCGAGGACGAAGGGGAGTCGATGGGCGACGACAGCCGCCTTCGTCTAGGAATGAAAGTGCGGGTGTCAGGGGTCGATGACAACGGCGTTCGCACTGCAACGAGAATCGAGTTCGACGAAGACCTGAAAGGGCCGATCGAAAGCATCACGCCGGACGGCAGTGATCCGACTGTTGGTACTTTCTCGGTAATGAGTCAGACCGTGACGGTCAACGGCAGCACTATCTTCGACGATGACATTGGCAACAATGATGGCGTACCGGGCATCGACTTTCGCGATTT
>CAMYMP010000086.1 GCA_947259435.1 uncultured Woeseiaceae bacterium | reverse complement strand
GAAGTATTCAGCATGTCGTTCCTGGACTGTATGAGTTGCGGGTTTGGCGCGGTCATCCTGTTTTTTATGATCATCAACGCCCAGGTCAGGGAAACCACCGAGCAGGATCCGACGGATCTTATGGCGGAGACCCGCAAGATAGAAGTCGAGATTCTCGATGGGCGCAAGAATCTTGTGCTGGCGAAGAACACGATGGAGGACCTCAAGTCCGAAACGGACACCGCAGAAGGGCAGATTACTCAAATAATCCGTTTGATCGAGGAGCTGCGTGCCGAGCTGGCGCAATACGATTCGGAAACACTTGCCGAGATCGAGCGTATCGAGAAACTTCAGACCGACATCGAGACACTCGAAGAAGAAGTAAAGCGCTTGCTCGCACTCGCTGCAGAAGATGATGCCGAGGGCAACAAGCTGCGCGAATTCAAAGGCGAGGGGGACCGGCAATACCTGACCGGCCTCAAACTCGGCGGCAAACGCACGCTTATCCTCGTTGACCGTTCTGCAAGTATGCTCGACAAAACAATCGTAAACATCATACGGCGCCGCAACATGTCGCTGGACGATAAGCTCCGAGCGGTCAAATGGCGCCAGGTCGTCGCCAGCGTTGACTGGTTGACCGCGCAGTTCGTACCCGATAGCGAATTTCAGATTTACATGTTCAATAACGTTGCTGAACCCGTGATCAAGGGCAGCGACGGGGTTTGGTTGAAAGCCGATGACGGCAGCCAGCTGGATGAGGCGATTCGGGTGCTGCGACGAACGGCCCCGGAAAACGGCACGAATATGAAGGCCGCCTGGGAAGTCGCATCACGACTCACACCGGCCCCTGACAACATTATCCTGCTCGTCGACGGCCTGCCGACAATGGACGAAACGACGTCGAGCCAGAGAACGGTCAGCGGGCGCGATCGTTACCGCATGCACTTCAATGCCCTGCGTGAACTGCCGAGCGGTATTCCGGTCAATGTCTTTCTCTATCCGCTCGAAGGCGACTACGAGGCGCCGATCGTCTACTGGGTGCTGGCATATCGCACCGGCGGTTCATTCATCAGCGTCAGCAAGGATTGGCCGTAACGTGAGGGGGTATTCGACATGAAGCGGCGCCGCAACGTTGAAGCGTTCAGCCTTTCGTTTCTCGACTGCATCTGTTGCGGTTTCGGGGCGATCATTCTGCTGCTCGTCCTCAGCAAGATCTACGAGCCTGTGATCATCGAGAAGACTCAGGACGATCTCGAACAGTTGATAGCGCTGTTGCAGCAAGAACTGTTCGACATTCGCGGCGAAACGGCCGTCATCAATCGCGAACTGGACGACGTTCGCGAGCAGGCTTCGACTAGCAAGCTGCGCCTTGCGCGCTTGCAGGGAGAGCTCAACACAGTACAGGGTCAATATGCGGCGACCCAGCAGGAATCGGAGGCGACGCTTGATGAGGGTGCACTACGCGTCACCAAACAGCGGCTCACAGAAGAGATGCGCCGCCTGGCGCCATACTATCGCTCGGCCGAAGAGGATGCCGTCGCCGGAATTCCGGTCGATAGTGAGTATGTGATTTTCCTGATCGATACGTCGGGCAGTATGCAGCAGTTTAACTGGGACCGCGCGATCGAGAAGCTGACGGAAACGCTCGACGTGTATCCGCAGGTCAAGGGCATTCAGATCATGAATGACAACGGCAGCTACATGTTCAAGCAATACGCCGGAAAATGGATTCCGGATACGCCAGGGCGCCGCCAGGCCATCATCAACACGATGCGCACGTGGCGGCCTTTCAGCGATAGTAATCCTGTCGACGGAATTATCTACGCGATCAGCACTTACTGGTCGCCGGACAAGAAGATCAGCATTTACGTGTTTGGCGATGAATTCAGCGGGCGCTCGGTCGAGGCAGTCATTCGGCAGGTCGATACCGTCAATCGCGAAGACGAAAACGGCAACCGCATGGTCCGGATTCACGCCGTCGGATTTCCATTCTTTTTCGAGCCCGGGCGGAATATGTCGGACACCACGCGTCGCTACGCCCAGCTCATGCGCATTCTCTGTGAAAGAAATGGAGGCACGTTCGTCGCGCTGTCGGACCCCGATCGCCGTTAGCTGTCGCCATAATTCACCACAATTGATCGCCGGCTCTCCATGATGCTGGCCGTCCGGCAGCGGTTTTCTGCCGTGTAATGTTCTCCATCGAGGATTGACACACGATGGAGGACATACCAATGCGATACACCCTGGCAATAATCCTGGCGATCTCACTTGCCGCAGCATCTCCCGCGTTCGCAAAAGCGGCATCCAAACAAGAGAACATCGGCGTCGGAACAGGCGCGGTCGTTGGCGCACTGGCAGGAGGCCCGGTCGGCTTCATTGTCGGCGCGGCGATCGGCGCCAAAGTGGGCGATAAGATGCACAAAAAGACCGAAACCATCGAAGCCCTGAACGGCTCGCTGGACCGCTCACGCAGTGAAGTTAGCGTACTCGAGAATAATGTTCGCGCGCTCAATACTGACATGGACACGCTCAGCGCCGAACTCGAACGGTTCCGCACCATCGACAGACCGAAGCTGGTCGACCTGATGCAGGCCGGTATTTCGATGGATCTGCTGTTCCGTACGGATGAGCACGTGCTCGCCGATACTACCGGAGGCCGGCTTGCGGAGCTTGCCGGCGGTTTGGCATCGATGCCAGACATTCGGGTGGAACTGGACGGCTTTGCCGACGAACGCGGCGACGCGAAATATAATCTCGAACTCTCGAGAAAACGCGCCGAGTTCGTTCGGGATCAGCTGATCTCCGCTGGCGTCAGCCCGTCACGGATACGCATCAGTGCGCACGGTGAAGCACCGGCCCAGGACCAGTCCGCAGACAGCTATGCGCTTGAGCGCCGCGTGAGTCTGAAGCTGTTCATAGATGACGAGCAGCTCGCCTATGACAACCAGCCTTTGGCGTCGAATCCCTGACATTGCCGAAATCCCCCGACTCGTTTCGAGTCTCTTGCGCGCCGGCCCCTCGGGGCCGGCTTTTTTGGTTATAGTTGGTCCCTATGGATGAACTCTTCACACGGCATTGCAAGCCCTGCGAGGGCGGAGTCGAGCCGCTGCGGCCGGAACAGGCCCGGGATCTGCTGCAGGCACTGCACGAAGACTGGCACCTCAGTGAGGACGGTCTCGAAATCTCGCGGCGATTCGAGTTTCCGGCCTACAGCCGCACGCTCGGTTTTGCCAACGCGGTTGCGTGGATCGCGATCAGCGAAGGTCACCATCCGGTCTTGACGGTCAGCTACGGCAGCTGCGACGTGAGTTACACAACGCACGCCATCAACGGCCTGTCGGACAACGATTTCATCTGTGCCGCGAAGATCGACCGGCTGATTCCCGAGGTCGATAACGCTTGATCGACTCGGTCGTTATCGCCGACATCGAGGCTGCGGCCAAAAGACTGGACGGTATCGTCGTTGAAACGCCGCTGTTGCAGAACGTCGAGCTCGATCGTATTGCCGGCGGCAAGGTACTCATCAAGCCCGAGTGCTTCCAGAGCATCGGTTCCTTCAAGATTCGTGGCGCTTACAATCTGCTAAGCCAATTGACTCCGGAGCAGGCCAAACAGGGCGTCGTTGCGTGGTCTTCGGGAAATCACGCGCAGGGTGTCGCGTTGGCGGGCAAACTGCTTGGTATCCATACAGCCATTGTGATGCCGGAGGACGCGCCCCAGGCGAAACTGGAAAATACGCGTAGCCTTGGCGGCGAGATTATTACCTACGACCGCTATCGTGGAGACCGCGAGACAATTGCTCGAAAAATCGCGGCCGAGCGCGGTGCCGAACTCGTGCCATCATTTGATCATCCGCACATCATTGCGGGACAGGGAACGGTCGGCCTCGAGATCGCCGAGCAGTCGCAGCGTCTCGACGCGGCGGCGCAGCAGGTGTTGATTTGCTGTGGCGGTGGCGGTCTCACGTCCGGCTGCGCGGTAGCGCTGAAAGCGCGTCTCGACGATGTTTCAATTTACGCCGTCGAGCCCGAAGGTTTTGACGACACAACGCGTTCATTGCGGGCCGGGCGGCGGGTCAGCGTCGATCCGGCGGCACGTTCTATCTGCGACGCGCTGCTCACAGAATCGCCAGGCAAGATCACCTTCGAAATCATGCAGCGTGTCGTTGACGGAGGGCTGGTCGTATCGGAAGAGGAAGTCAAAGCGGCTATGCGCTTCGCGTTTAAAAACCTGAAAATCGTCGTCGAGCCGGGCGGCGCAGTTGCGTTGGCCGCAGTTTTGTCAGGCAAAGTGGATACTGCCGGCAAGACGACTGCGATTGTAATTTCGGGCGGTAATGTTGATGCGGAGTTGTTCGCATCAATTCAGACAGAGCGGACCTGAGACTTGCGCAGCATTGAAATACGCGAGAAGGGTTGACGCCGCATACCTGTAATATGCAGCGCCCGCTTGCGGCGCGCCTCCCAGCCATCCAACCACGCAACAATCTTCTCGATCTGTTCGACATCTGCGCGAACACGACTGGGCTGCATCTCGTGCAGGCCAACTCCGTTCTCGGCTGCGTGCACGAAATTCTGGCTATCACGAAGCACTGCGACAATCGGGATGCCGAGAGAGTCAAGAAATCGCATAAGTCGGCCGAGGCTCCGAGTGTTCTTGCGCGTGCGATTCGCAATGACTGCAAGTTTGCCCTCGTTGCGATTGACCTTGGCGACCAGCAACAGATCTGCGATGCATTTCGATGCTGCATCGATATCCATCGACGACGGCAAAACCGGCACCAGAATGCTTGACGAGTCTCGTGTCAGTTCCCGAAGGTCGTCATGCGAAATGCTGGCCGGTGAGTCGACGATGAGATTGACCGTGTCATCAGGTACTCGCAGCTGCCAGCTTCTGGTCGCCTGCATCGATTTCTTGTATGCGGCAATGCCGTGAATAGCCGGCATTTCGCTCGAGCGGCGCTTGAGCCAGGCGGTCGTCGAGCCCTGCGGATCGTAGTCCATGATGGCGGGTTGCGGACCACGGCGCGCATAAAAGGCGGCAATATTCGTGGCCAGAGTGGACTTGCCGCATCCTCCTTTGGGATTGAGGATGACGATCTTGTTGAGATTGTCCCGTTTCGGCGTGATCAGCATGGCCCCTACAATGTCCCGCATTCCGGCCTGGCAGTCCTTGCGCCAGTTCACATAATACCAGAGCCAGGTCCCCGGAATGCGCGGATTGCGAGCAATGTCAGTTGCTTGGCGGCGGATATTTGTCGAAAACGGGTAATTCGCTCGTATCGCACGACCACTCAGCGCGGGATCCCTGCATGATCCTTGCCTGCGGCCGTATGCCCGGATCGCAGTCGAGTGTGCCTGCCGGTACCACCGCGATGCTGTTGTCCGCGGCGACCCGCGGCATCAAGCTGCCGCAATTGCTGCAGAATACGGTCATGAATCGTTCGGCCTCGGGGACCTTGTAGCTCTTCAG
>CAMYMP010000085.1 GCA_947259435.1 uncultured Woeseiaceae bacterium | reverse complement strand
ACGACATCGAGCTCACGACAATTTACGACCAGTCGAAGATTATCTCGTCCTCCGTTTACGACGTCAGAAACGCAGCGATTTTCGGCGGAATCATCGCGATTATGGTGCTGTACGGGTTCCTGCGTGACTCACGCGCGACGACGATTACGGGAATCGCGATTCCCGTATCGGTGATCGGCACGTTCATGCTGATGTACCTGAACGACATCTCACTCAACATCATGTCGCTCGGCGGCATCGCCCTGGCCGTCGGCATGCTTGTGGACAATTCGATCGTCGTGCTCGAGAACATAGTGCGCAAAAGGGAGCAAGGACAGGGAATTCTCGAGGCCGCGCAAAACGGTACGTCGGAAGTGTCGGGAGCTGTGGTTGCGGCGACACTTACCACGATAGCGGTTTTTTTCCCAATGGTGTTCATCTTCGGAATCGCGGG
The DNA here is from genome assembly GCA_947259435.1 of uncultured Woeseiaceae bacterium. Next base: position 8,381 of record CAMYMP010000085.1, on the reverse strand, counting down.
CCAACTGTTTCGTGACCAGGCACTAACCGTAACGTTCGCGCTGATATTCTCGCTGCTTGTCGCGTTGACGCTCATTCCAATGCTGGCGTCGCTGGGCACTGGCAGCCGCTATCAGAATGATCGCGAGCAGGCCTCGGCGGGCCGGTTTACGCGCGGTGTGGCCTACGTCGTGCACCTGTTTGGTGCCGCCTTTGCCGGCTTGAGGTGGTTGTTTTCGATCCTTTTGTGGGTTCCAACCTGGCTCTTGCAGCGCCTGTACCGCTTCGTAGCCGCGATATACCCGGGCATGCTGAAGTGGTCATTGCAGCATCGATTTGCCGTTGTTATTGCGGCCGTCGTTATTTTCGTCGCAACCATGTCGCTTCTGCCGCGGCTGGGTACCGAGCTGATTCCGCAGCTCGCGCAGGGAGAGTTCAACGTCGACCTGCGCCTGGCCCCGGGTGCACCGTTGACGGAAACGGACCGGGCCATACAGGCCGCGCAACGCGTAGCGGCGGACATCGACGCCGTCGCCTTCGACTACTCGGTCGCGGGCACGGGAAACCGGCTCGACGCCAATCCTGTGGATGCGGGTGACAATACCGGTACGCTGAGCATAACTTTGACACCCGGCTCGGGCAGGGACGAGGAAAATGCGACGATGGATGCGATGCGCACGGAGCTCGCTCGTCTTCCGGGTGTGCAATACGAATTCAGCAGGCCGGCGCTGATGAGCTTTGCCAGTCCGCTGCAGATCGAGATTTCGGGCTATGACCTCGACGGGCTCGCGCGTGTCAGCCAGCTTGTCGTTCGAGAATTATCTGCATCCGATCGTTTCACCGACATAAAGACGACCGTCGAACGCGGTAATCCCGAGATCCAGATCATTTTCGATCAGGAGCGTGCGGCGAAGCTCGGGCTTGCTGTTCGCGACATCGCAAACCGTGTGGTTGCAAATGTCCGCGGAGAACTTGCAACCCGTTATACCTGGCGCGACAGGAAGATCGACGTGCTCGTTCGCAGTGTCGACACGCGGCAGTCCAGCGTCGAAGAAGTCCGTCGATTGATAGTCAATCCGGCTTCGGACAGACCTGTCTCGCTGGATGCGGTTGCGGACATCAGCGTATCGCAGGGGCCCGCAGAGATTCGGCGCATTGCCCAGGAGCGCGTCGCTATCATCACGACAAATCTCGCGTATGGCGACCTCGGCGTCGCTGCCGAGGAGGCTGGCTCGATTATCGGCCGTATCCCGATGCCGGATGGCATTACGGCGATCGTGTCCGGACAGAGCGAGGAAATGCAGGAGTCGTTCAAGTCGATGCAGTTTGCATTGGCGCTGGCCGTTTTTCTTGTGTACCTCGTCATGGCGTCACAGTTCGAGTCGTTGATACATCCGTTCGTGATCCTGTTCACGATTCCCCTGGCGCTTGTCGGTGCGGTTCTGGCCCTGTTCGTGACAGGCACAACCATAAATATTGTTGCCCTGATCGGCGTCATCATGCTCGCCGGAATCGTCGTGAATAACGCGATCGTGCTGGTTGACCTGATCAACCAGCTTCGTACGCAGGGCAAAGAACGCTTCGACGCCATCATGGAGGCCGGCAGGGCCAGACTTCGTCCGATCCTGATGACCTCACTGACGACGGCGCTGGGCTTGGTGCCCATGGCGGTGGGCTTCGGCGAAGGCGCAGAGGTTCGCGCACCAATGGCCATCACGGTGATCGGCGGCCTGCTGGTTTCGACTTTCCTGACACTGCTCGTCATTCCCGTCGTTTATTCGCTGATGGACCGCAAGCGCTGGCCTGCCGCGGGCAGCGTTGTCACCGCTGAGCAGATGGTGCCATGAAGCACACCGAATTCGCATTGCGGCGCCCGGTAACGACAGTCGTCGTGTTTGTCGCACTCGCGTTGGTGGGGTTAATTGCGTCAAGACTGCTGCCACTGGAAAAATTTCCGGACATAGAGTTTCCCGGAATCTTTATCCAGATTCCTTACGCCGGATCGACGCCCGAGGAAGTCGAGCGGCTGATCACGCGTCCGATCGAAGAAGCGCTTGCAACGCTTTCGGGCGTCGAGCAAATGTTCTCGACTTCCGACGAGGGCCAGGCACAGATATTCCTGCAGTTCGGTTGGGACCAGAGCATGGGCGCCAAGGGTATCGAGGCCCGCGCCAAAGTCGACAGCATTCGTCACCTGTTACCCGAAGACGTCAGACGCATTTTCATATTTACCGGATCGCTCGGCGATCAACCGGTACTACAACTACGCATCTCGAGCGATCGCGACCTGTCCGATAGCTATGACCTCCTCGATCGCCTGCTGAAAAGGCGCATCGAGCGAATCGACGGCGTATCGCGCGTCGAACTTCAGGGCGTCGACCCGCGCGAAATTCGAATACTGTTGCAATCGGATCGTCTCGCCGCTTACGGCGTCAACGTCATTCAACTACGCGACTTGCTGCTAGGCAGCAACTTCGCGGTAAGTGCGGGCAAGATCACGGCCGGCGAGCAGCGACTGAGTGTCCGGCCGCGCGGCGAGTTCACGTCGGTCGAAGAGATTCAAAACCTCACGATCAACGACGCCGGGCTCCGGTTGCGGGATATTGCCGACGTCGAACTGCGCACGCCGGAGCGTAATTACGGCCGACACCTGGATCAGAAATACGCGATCGGTATCGCCGTCAGCAAAACGACCGGCTCAAACCTTGTCGACGTGACCGATCGCGTCATGGCCGAGGTCGAAAAGATCGGCAAATTGCCACAGATGCAGGGCATCAATATCTTTTCGCTCGACAACCAGGGCGAGAGCGTAAAAGACTCGCTATCGGATTTGCTCGGCGCGGGCCTGTTCGGCGGCATGCTCGCGATCATTGTGCTGTATTTGTTCCTGCGCCAGATCTCGACCACGCTCATCGTCACCGCGTCGGTACCCTTCTCGATCCTGATCACACCAATATCCTGTCGATGATGGGACTTATGCTCGCTGTCGGCATGCTTGTCGATAATGCCGTCGTGGTTACAGAAAGTATTTTTCGCGAGCGTGCAGAGAGCAGCAACAGTCCTCACAAAGCGACAATCAAGGGTGTGAAGGAAGTTGGCCTGGCGGTCATTGCCGGCACCGCCACAACGATCATCGTATTCGCACCGATGATCTTTGGTGTCAAAACCGACATTATGGTGTTCCTGACGCACGTCGCTGTCACGATTATCGTCGCGTTGCTTGCGTCGTTGCTGATAGCACAAACGCTTGTGCCGATGCTGGCCGCACGGGTTGCCGTTCCACCACGACCCAAATCCAGCGCACTGATGTCACGCCTGACGCGACGTTATGCGCGCGGTCTTGGCTGGGTCGTATCGCATCCGTGGTGGACGGCGCTCGGTATTTTTCTGACCTGTGTCATTGGCGTGCTGCCGCTGGCGCTGAGCCTGGTCAAGTTTGACGTCTTCCCGCAGGATGTGGGCCGGCGCCTTTTCATGCCATACCATATCGAGGGTCAGCACTCGCTGGACACTATGGAACGCGCCGTCGACAGGATGGAAGAATACCTGTACTCGCGCCAGGAAGAGTTCAACATCCGCACGATCTACAGCTATTTCGATCTTGAGCGCGCGGAGTCCACTCTGCTATTGACTGACGAAGACGACGCGACGCTGTCCACCAAAGAGATTATCGAACGTATCGAAGCTGACATGCCCGAGATCGTGATCGGCAAACCGAGCTTTCAGTTTGAGCAGCAAGGTGGAGGCGAAGGATTCAGCGTGCAGATATCGGGTGACTCGACGACTGTTCTTAACGAGCTTGGCGTGGACATCGCGAGGGCATTGTCGTCAGTAACAGGTCTCAAGGACGTTCGCAGCGATGCCGAGAGCGGTGACAAAGAGGTTCGCGTTATCATCGACCGGGAGCGTGCCGCGGCGGCCGGTCTGACCACAGCTGAAATCGCTCAGACGATCAGCATTGCGATGCGTGGCGAGAACCTGCGTGAATTCCGCGGCGACTATGGCGAAGTAGACGTTCGGCTGGCATTTCGCGAGAGTGAAAAACAAAGTGTCGAGCAGCTGGCAAATCTTCCCTTGTACAAACCTGACGGCGAGCGAATCACGCTGGGCAGTGTCGCGAACCTGCGCCTGGGCCAGTCCCCAGCCGCGATTCGCCGTACCGACCGGCAGACATCGATCATACTCTCAGGCAATCTGGACGACGACACCAGCCTCGAGGACATCAAGCCCAGCATCGAAGAAATGATGGAGCAGATTGAGCTTCCGCCGGGTTACAGCTGGAAGTTCGGCCGCGGCTTCGAACGTGAGGACGAGACGCAGCAAATGATGGCCACCAATATTGTGCTCGGGATCGCGTGTATCTTTCTCGTCATGGCGGCTCTGTTCGAGTCGCTGCTGTTTCCATTTTCAATCATTCTCGGATCGATTGTTTTCTCGGTTTTCGGCGTATTCCTGTTTTTTGCTGCGACCGGCACCACATTTTCGTTTATGGCCTCGATCGGCATCATGATCCTGATCGGAGTTGTGGTGAACAATGGCATCGTGCTTGTGGATCATGTCAACAATCTCCGCGTGCGCGGCTTGCCGCGCAATGAGGCGATCGTGACCGCGGGGCGGGATCGGCTCCGGCCGATTCTGATGACGGTCGCGACGACGATCGTCGGACTGTCACCGCTCGCCATCGGCACAACACAGATTGGCGGAGACGGTCCACCCTACTATCCGATGGCCAGAGCCATTATCGGCGGCCTGGCGTTCTCTACAGTCGTCTCCCTGCTCGTCGTACCGGCACTGTATGTCTACTTCGACAACCTGTCCGCGTGGGGCCGCAAGGTCATGCGCACTGCAAGAGCCGGCGCCGTGCGACAGCCGTCAGCCCCAGGCCCAGGATCAGCATCCACCCCAGCGAACCGCCGCCACCACGATTGACGACGATGACTTCCGGTATTACCGCGGAATCCCGGTTGGCGTCTTCGAGCGGCAGGAACGCAAGTTCCGACGTGTCCTCGGGCCCGATCCAGGCCAGAAACGCATCATCGTAAGCGTCATACAGCTCGATTAGAATGTCGTAGCTGCCTGCCGGATAGCCTTCCAGCAGCTCAGTCACCAGCACGTAGTCGTCGTCGCTCGACGAACCGAAAATCGTGAAATCTTCGGTTGCAGCATATTCGTTCCAGGGCCCGCCTTCGTAGCTCAGATAGACAACGGCATAGACCTCCGCAATAGTGAAATACGTGTCCGCGTCGAACAGCAGATCGATGCCGTGGTAATACCCGTCGCGATCCAGGTCATTGAAGAGCACGACATCGGCATCGTAGAACCAGAAGTCATTGTTCGCCGACTGTGTACTCGGTGACGTGGACTTGAGTTGCGCAGCGGCACGTTTGCCTTTTTCGCGCTCCCCGGTCCTTACCAGTGCACCAAACTCGTCCTCACTAAGGATTCCGGCGACACCGCTGTCGCGCTGCTGCTTGGTATTCTGCGTCGTTATGGACAAGCGCTTCTCGGCGTTGACATCAGCCGCGTAGCTGTTGGCCGACAATACGATCAGCCCGACGATCGGCAGTAGCGTTCCAAGCAGTCGTGAACGTGCATCTCGCGTCACGTAAGCGTTCATTTTCCTGTCCTCGATTTCCGCAGTGTGATTATCATTTAAACCCGACGTCACTGAATCCTTGCTGAACCCGTAGGCATGCCGAACACGACATGCGATTATGTTCAGCTGTCGTTTAGTTTCATCGCTTGGCGTTCATCCATGGTTCAGGAAAGTCGCCAGGATTTGACGGGGAGCGCTATCAGTTACCTGTTGTTCGGCGTGGATGGCGGACTTGGGCTCGACCTGTGTGCAACAGGCTTGCTTGCCACGTATTCGCTCGAACAGTTTGTGTTTCTGAGGAGCCTGATCGGCCTGGCGATTTTCGTACTAATCGGCCGCCAGTTCGGAGGTGTCAGGAGTCTTGTAACGTCGCCGACGCTTGGCGGGCACGTACGGTGGCGCTGCCGGGCCAGGGCTCCTTACTCCGTTCGAATAGACGGCGCTGATCGGCGGCGCGGTCGCAGGATAACTGATCTGGGATGAGGTTCCCGATAGATGGGTCGTGCTTAGCGCGACCGTGATCATCGCCTCAGGGCTGTTTGTTGTCTACCGGGAAATAGGCGGAGCAATATCGGGCAAATATCTAGGCACGTTTACGGCCAGCAGTGCGGCTGCGCTGAAGCGTGAACTCAACCGTAAAGCTCAGCGTCAGCGAACGGATTTGATCGTGAAACGCTGTCCCGGCTATTCGACGTCGCCCGCCGACAAACCGGCAACTTCTGCCGGTGATACCTGCAGTGCCTCGACGACTCCGTTGAAGAAATCGACTTCGAGTACGCTAACGTTCTTGTCGCTGCGGAATACGTCTGCCAGCGCACGCACGGTATTCACGCGATCTGTGTCGGCCATCTTGCCGCGCACGCTCGACAGATATTTGCGCAGTGTCGCCTCGGCGTAGAGTTCGGCGCGGGCAGCGATGCGAATGTCACTGGCGCTGAAGTCATCACCAGTGTGTTCCTTAAGAATCTCGCGAATCCGGTCAACTTCTACATTCCGAATATTGATGTCGGCATCTGCCGCCCGGGCGAGGGTCATGAGCAGCACTTCTTTGTAAAGCTCATGCTGGTGCTCCTTACTGACGTCCGAGCCGCCAAAGATTTTTAAAACACTCTTAAGATCTGCGATTGCCATGGTGCTCTCTCTTGTATTTATCGTTCTTTCAGCGCGCTTGCCGCGACTGAGGCAGTAATCGGAGTATACACGCCGACCAGCGCCAGACTAGTCGCAGGGTAACGCGGGGTCCGCAAACGACCGTCCGACTGCTCTTGAGGGTCTTCGCCGAGGCAGCTTCGATGGCCGAGCGATGTATCATATCGCATCAAATGGCTCATTTATACCGTTGTTTCTTCGCGATATTCTTCTTGGCATCAGGCGCTTTTTTTTACATACTGGCGCCGGGCAAACAACATAGAAGGAGGTGATCCATGTCTAGTGAGATATCAAAGGTATTGAGAAAACCGTTGGGTCTTGTGCGGATTTTGGAGCATCCTTCACACCGCACCTGACCAGGTTTTCCAATCCGATACTCACGAAAGGCTGCCCTCGGGCAGCCTTTCTTTATTGTGAGTTGCTGCCCGAGGGCAGCGCTTCGTTATTGCATATCGATTGGCCTTGCTAGCCTTCGTCCGCCATTTCCCTGACGACCTTGGCGTCGTACAGGCGGGCGGAATCGCAGTGGAGCAGATCGCTGAAGAGCTCGTTCGATTTGTCATAGTGGCCTTCGCTGTAGAGCTGCCAGTTCGCCCCGGCCGTCGTATGGTCAGGCATGCCGACAGCGATTTTGAAATCATAGTCGTCGTCCGACTCGCCGTAGACCGGCCACCACACCCACGCTGATTCGCGGAAGCCGTGCTCTTCGGCATAAGCGTTCCATTCCTTCTGCGCCTCCATGTATTCGTCGAACGTCCTGCCTTCCTTGATCGAGCAGTTCGAGAAGCTCACGACGAATGCACCATCGGACTCTTCGCCCGTATCAGGCGCTTGCTGCACTCGCTGCGACGCGTAATTCGTGTGGCTGAAGCAGTCCACGACTTCGCTATACGCTGCCCCAAGCTCACCGCCTTCGCTAATCCACAGATCGGTTCCTGTGCCCATTGCATTGCCGTCACGCCACACACCAAGCCAGGCGACATCGAACGGTAATTCGCCATAATAATTTGGCATCAGCAATGCGGCGAAGTAGTCCCCCTGCTTTTCGTCGTCCATCCACTTATTCCATGCCTCGTTGACCTTATCCAGATCCGCAGGGCCCTTGCCGTCCCTGTAATTACATGCAAAGGCCTCGACCGGATTGTATTTCGGTTTGTCCGCCTCGTGACTATCAGCGACCGCAGCACCGGCCGACAGAAACAGAGACGCAGATGCAATTGTCATCAGTGTTTTTTTCACGTTTCATCCCCTTGTACTTGTTGTTAGTTATGCCGGCATTGCGCCGGATAGTTCGAGTATAGCGCAAGATGAAGCGGATGCTCTGGCGAGCACCGTTGGCTCAAGCGAGAATGTCTTCGAGCGCGTTGAGCACGGTTTCGATCTCATCGGCCGTGTTGTAATGCACCGCACCAATTCGCACGGCGCCGCCCGCGTCCAGGATGCCGAGTGCGCGTGCAACCTCGATTGCGTAGTTGTGGCCACTCCAGGCGAAGATATTCCGTTCTGCGAGCGCCTTCGTGATGCTCTGCGGTGCATGTCGTTCATGCGTGAATGCGACAGTCGACACCCTGCGATGCATCGCCTCGGGGTCGGTGATGCCCTGCACCGTGACACCCCGAATGTCCTGCATTCCGGCAACCAGCCTGGTTGCAAGCGTT
>CAMYMP010000084.1 GCA_947259435.1 uncultured Woeseiaceae bacterium | reverse complement strand
GCTCGCGCACCGCGAGCGAAACATCCTGATTCTGACCGAAGGTTTTCCGACCTATGGCGGGCTCGCCGGCCGCGATCTCGACGCGATTGCCGTTGGGCTTTGTGAAATCCTCGACGAGAATTATCTCGACTTCAGACTGCGTTCAACGCGTTACGTCGTGCAACAGCTGATTGAAGCCGGTATTCCGGTGCTTGCCCCGGCCGGCGGCCACGCGGTCTACGTCGACGCCCACCGCTTCCTGCCACACATCGAGCCGCTGCAGTACCCGGGACAGGCCTTAGCCGTCGAACTCTACATCGAGGCAGGCATTCGCAGTGTCGAAATTGGTTCTGTCATGTTCGGGCTCGATCCGCACACGGGAGAAGAGCACCCTGCTCGTCTCGAGCTGCTGCGCCTCGCAATTCCGCGCAGAGTGTATACGCAGAGTCATATGGACTACGTAATCGAGGCATTAAGCCTCGTCTGGGCGCGCCGCAACGATGTCCGCGGCCTGCGTATCGTCGAGGCGCCGCAGTTTCTGCGCCACTTCACGGCCGAGTTCGAACGGGTCTGAACGCCATATGCCCGGCTAACGCAGTATGCGCCGCCCCGGGAACACGTTTTCCTGCATCTCGCCGTCGCGAATGACGATCTGTCCGCCGACGATGACATGCTCAATTCCGCTTGACGCCTGATACGGGTCCCGATACGTCGCGTTGTCGATGACGATATCAGGATCGAATACCGTGATATCCGCATCGGCCCCCGGCTGAATACGGCCTTTGAGCGCCATGGCCGGGCTGTAGTCGTCGAGCACGCTGGCGGGCAGATAGGTCATCTTCGCAATCGCGTCAGCAAGACCCAGGCTGCCCTTTTCCCGGACGTAACGTCCCAGCACGCGCGAGTTCGTGCCGATGCCGAACGGTGCAACCTTCTGCTCCAATGTGAAAATCGGAAAGCTGTCCGCGGCAACGATTACATCCGGGGCGTTAGTCGCGACGCTGGTCCACTCTTCTTTGTTGTAATGATGAATGATCGTCCCGCCAGGGTACTTCTCGCGATACTCGTGCCATGTTTTCTCGGTGAACCGCTCGCCCGTCGCGGCCCACTCGACGTCTTCATACTTGATGTCGAAAATCGTCTGCCAGTCGCGATTGAAGACGGCGGCCGTATTGGACGTGGCGGCAGCATTGTAGGGAAACGACTCGGTCGTGATCGAAACACCGTCGGCGCGAGTTTCGCGGATCAGGCGCAGAAACTCCTGAATGTTCCCCATCGCATTCGCCTGCACGTGGCAGATATGCACGGGCGCGCCGCTTGCTCTCGCGTAGCTTATGATCTCGAGCAGGCCGGCGGTGTCGCCCGCGATGCCGCGCCGAATGTGCACGATGACCGGCGCCTGCCTCTCGGCGGCTACGTCAAACACGACCCGCATTTCCGCGTCGTCGACGACTTCACTCATGTAGTCGAGCAACACGCCGATGCCGAGTCCGCCCTGATCGAGTCCGTCCTCGAGATGGTTCCTGAGCTCTTCGCGTTGTCGCGGCGACAGCGGCGCGCGAAATGCGGGCCTCTCCATGTCGCCCGCGCCGCCTTCGGCGATCGCGTGCGCGACCATGTCATCGGCGCCGGATAACGCTTCATCCGCTTCGAGTAATGCCGACCTTATCCACGCGTGGCCAACCGAAGCGCCGTAGTTGATGCGCGCCTTGTCAGTGATCGCGATCGGCGCGTGCGTGCCGAACTGGTTGACCGGATAAGCGCCTGCCTCGAGTTCGAGCGACGTCGTCACACCGTCCTTGAGTTCGAACTCCTGCCCGAGCGGTGTCCATGAATGGCTGTGAATATTGATAAATCCCGGAGAGACCACGAGTCCACTGGCATCAATCGTCTCGGCGCCCCGAAGCGGCTCTTCGGCAACGGCCTTTATGGTTTTGCCCGTGATTCCGATGTTGCGGACGGCATCAAGACCGGATTCCGGGTCGATGACGCGGCCGCCCAGCAGGACGACATTGTATTGCTCAGGTTCAATAGCAGAGTCGCTGGCCGTGTCTCCGCAAGCCATGAATCCAGAGCACAGTCCGAGCAGGACAAAAAAGGGGGCGATTGCCCCCTTTGATGACCTTGCAGGTTTGGAGCCCACTAGTTGACAGAGTAGTTGACGGTCAATCCATAGGTTGCCGGCATGTTCCAGAGGTCCACGGTGCAACAGATATTGCCAACTATGCTGTGCGTCCTGAATTCCTCATCCGTGAGATTCTTTCCCCACGCGACGGCTTCCCAACGACCATCGGCACTGGCCCAACCGAGACTCGCATTGAGGAGGCCGTAGCCACTCACTTCGGACTCCGGCACGTTGCTGGTTTCCATGAAATAGTCGCCCTTGCGCGTGTAATTCAGGCCGAAATCGATTGTCGAACCACCGCTCAGATCGAAGACGTAATTGCTGCTGATGCTGTAGCTGTTTTCGGCTGATCTTGGAAGTATGTTGCCACTCAGGTCGTCGGAGCCTGAAATGAACTTGTCATACTCCGCGTCGAGGTAACCGTAACTCGCATTGACAACCCAGTTCTCGTTCACCAGCGCCGTCAAATCAAGTTCCAGACCTGTGCTGGTTGCCTCGGCGCTGGCGCCCACTAGCAGAGAGCCGACGAGACGAAAGACCTGCAGATCAGTGTAGTCTATCGTGAACACACTGGCATTGAGTCGCACCCGGCTGTCGGCAAACTCGGTCTTGAGACCAAGTTCGAAGTTAGTCGCAAACTCGGGCTCGAGCGGCACAACTGCCGTTGCCGCCGATGTCCGTTGTGCGACGTATGCGCCACTCTTGTAGCCCTTCGACGCCGTGAAATAGACCAGATTATTGTCACCAAACTTCCAGTTCAAACTGGTCGACGGCACAAACTCGCTCCAGTCGTCCGATGCGTCTATGTCGTACGGCGCATTGAGAACCGATGGGTCGCCTGTGGTTAAGTATGCAACCAGTTCACCCGGACCGTTCGCCGGGATACCGAGCACGACCACATCAGTGGGCGTCATGAAAATAGCGCTCGCCACCGCGCTGTCGAACGCCGAATCCTCGTTGTTGATTAGCGCCTGGTTGATCTTTTTTTCGTCCTTGGCGAAACGGCCACCGATGCTCCAGGTGAAGGCATCCGATACGTGCCAGTCCAGTTGCCCATACAATGCAGTACTCGTCGTCTTGTTATCTTGTGCAAATACGATATCGCCGTCCAGCAGATTGAAACCCATCGCGGCAAACGGCGGTCCGAATGAGCCGATGAAGTCTTCCGCGCGATCGACGTTCTCCTCCATGAAAAAGGCACCCACGAGCCACTCGACGTTACCGTCCCCCGTCGAAGTCAGACGAAACTCCTGACTGAGCTGATCGGACTTTTCATCCGCAGCATCGATGAGATTGAACGATGTAAGGCCAACTGGCAATCCGGCCAGATCTTCCGACCACTGGTAATCAGTCTCGCGGTACGCTGTTATCGACGTCAGCGTCGCGTTCGCTAAATCCCATTCGATCCGGGCCATCAAGCCGCTGATGTCGCGCTTCTGATACGCGCCCAGAGACGACGCGCACTTGCGAATGTCGCCACCCGTCGTCGACGCGATCACTGGTTCATAAACGGGAACCGCGACTAAGAACGGATCATTAAGATCCAGGTTATTGACGTTGCGGCAGTTGCCGGCCTGATCGTCCTTAGAGTAGTCTGCAACGATTCGAATCTCGGTCGTGTCGCTAGGCGCAAACGCGAGTTGGCCACGAAAACTGATGTTGTCTTCATCATGGTAGTCGATGCTGTCAACAACGTTCTCGACGTAGCCGTCGCGTTTGCGCTGACTGAACGAGAATGAGCCGTTGACGTTGTCGGAAATGCTTCCGCTGATCAGTCCGCGAACCGCAAGCGCATCGTAATTGCCGGCGGTGATGCCGAACTTGGCAGTGAATTCATCGCTCGGCTTTTGCGTGTGAATACTGATCGCGCCGCCGACCACGTTCTTGCCGAAAAGAGTGCCTTGTGGACCGCGCAGCACTTCGACGCGCTGCAGGTCATAAAGGTCCATCGACGAGCCACCCGCGCGGCCTATGTAGACCTCGTCGATAAAGGTCGCAACGGCCGGGTCAGCACCCGCAGAATCCAGCGTTCCGCCGATGCCACGAATGAAGTACTGCGGCTCGCCGATGTTGAACTGCGTCATCGTGAAGTTCGGCGTTTCCATCGCCACATCCTGCATTCCGGTTATGCCGCCTTCAGTAATGTCTTCACCGCTGATCGCCGTCACTGAAACCGGTACTTCCTGCAGGCTCTGTTCACGCTTTTGCGCCGTGACGATGATCTCTTCGAGCGCAAACTCGTCTTGCGCCGCCAGATCGACCGTTGCAAAAAGCGTCAACGCCGGAACGAGCCCAATTAATGAGATTCTGGATTTCATGGTGGTTCCCCCTGAGAGTAGGCATACCCTTCTTATGGATCATAATTTTATTACGCGTTAGTACTTTTATGCAAGTGACTTGTTCGGGCGCTGAGCGCTGCAACAGCGACGGGTTAGTCGCTGGCGCAATGCGCATCCTCTATGTTGTCTCCCGCCCCCAGATTGACGGCGGCTGAAGGATACGGGCACAGCACCGCGTCAGTGATTACGGCGGTTTTCGGATTTCGCGCACGCGCGTGTATTTTCTCGGGCGCCGCGCCGGTCTCGACCCAGTTATCGAGCGCGGTGATCGGATCGAACATCTCCGGGTGGTCCGATGGCAGCTCCCAGCAGTGGCCCTGACCCGGAATCATGAACAGGCGATAGAATGACTTGATGCGATCCATGCCGCCCATGAACTTCGCAACACTCTCGTAGTAGTCGACGCTCTGGTCCGGCAGCACGAGCGGGTCTGCCCAGCCGTGCCACATCAGGTATTTGCCGCCGGCATCGCGAAACTTGCGCAGATCCGGATCGAGGGCATCCAGCAGTTTGCCGGTTACTGCAAGTCGCGCCGGGTCCTTGTCGAAGTCGAAATCGAGCGACGTGTAGTCGTCGGGCGTGCCGCCCTCGAAGCCCAGGTATTTCGCATAGCGCCCGCCTAACTGGTTGCCACCGCCAATTCGGTCTTCGGTGTCGAGAAACCAGACCGCCCAAAAACGTTCGCTGCCCGCCGGCATACCCGGAAACAGCTGCTCCCCGGCTGAGGTCCTGGGTCCCTGGTACCACTTTTCGAGCACGGCTTTTTCGGTGTCCGTAAAACACTGGCCGGCAGCATCCTTGTCACATCCGGGCAGCGCCGCCACGTCCACCTTGCACTGCCGCGGCAGACTGATGACGCCGTCTGTCTTGCCGTCTGTTGCATCACACTGCTCGATGACCAGCTGTTCGAGCGCCGGAAGCTTCGGCGCGAAGTTCCGATGCGTCAGGATTCTGCGCCCGTCGTCAGTCGTATTCGACCGCACAACCCAGGAACCGTAGACGCCACCCGAGTACGATAAATTCA
>CAMYMP010000083.1 GCA_947259435.1 uncultured Woeseiaceae bacterium | reverse complement strand
GCGCATCGACTACGGTCACGTCGTAATCGCAAGGCAGGCGTGACGCCGCAACAAGGCCGGCAAAGTTGCCGCCGATAATGACGACGCGTGGTCTGGATGAAGACATGGCTGGCTAACCTGAAATTGGTGGTTCTATTGACAAGGCGCGCGAGTATAGCGAGGTATGGGCCCTGCCACTAGGTCTCGACTAGAGGCCATGACAACGACGAGCTGGAACTGTTTACCTGGACTGAGGAACGTATCCACCAGCCAAGACCAGTAGCCCCGCCATGATCGCCATGTTCTTGATGAAGTTTTGCATCTCGTGAGCCCTTTGCAGTCCCTGCTCCATCGCCCAAAAATTATGCATGACCAGGCTAATAACCAGGACAAGTCCCGCCAGCACAAACGATACCTGCTGTTGGCGATACCCAATCACAAGGCACGAACCTCCGGCGACCTGGAGAAAGATCGTCAGCGTCAGAAAGAAAGGAATGAAAATCATCCCGTGCGCCGCCATATACTCAACGGTCCCGCCGAAGTTCAGGACTTTCATCATGCCGGGAATGATGAAGTATAGACCTAACAATATACGTCCGGAAAGGTACAAAGCTTTCGTCATGTTTCCCATGTCTACTCCGTTCCGCACGAATTCCGGGCGGGAATCGATGATTAGTATGAAACGCCCTCAGTCCCGCGCGATGCCATTGACATAAGTTTCGCGGTCACAACAGCGTATTGCCTTTCGCAGTACTTTGATGCCGAAAAACGTGAGGCATTTCACATTTCCTAATGTTAATGCCGTCACAGTTCTGCATTTACGGTAGAAATCCAATCCAGCGCTGGTAGCAACAAGAAAGTCTTTCTGGCGCCAGGAAATAGTGGACTTGGATCGTTTTCTGCACGCATTTTTCGGCTGGCCGAATGGCCAATTGCTGCTGATTAGGGCCAATCCTCTCCAGTCCGATATATGCAAGCGAAGCAAGAAATGAAAAATGACTGCGAATTCGGTTGGCCAGAACAGGGCGACGCCAGCCTGACCAAACGGCGGCTGCATGAGCTCTGATATGGCTACTCGGACAGGGGACATCCAATCGACACATCAGTGGCAACACGATCCTTTCGGTCGCAATGTATCTAATTGGGCGGGGATTCTGCGCGAACATCGGGGTGCCGCGGGTTTCGGTCTGGCAGCGAGCCTGTTGCTGCTCGGTTGGCTTTTTCGCAATCAACACTCACTGACAGCAGAACGTGGGCTTGGCTATATGCTCGGCATCGTGTCGGTGTGCTGCATGCTGATCCTGCTACTGTACCCGCTGCGCAAACGGTATCGAGTCCTGAAGTTTATTGGGCCCCTGCCGAAGTGGTTTCGCAATCACATGATTCTCGGCGTTTCAGCTCCGATCATCGCGCTATACCACTGCAATTTTCAAACTGGTTCTCTCAACAGCCGGATCGCACTTTTCTCGGCACTTGCGGTTGCCGGCAGCGGCCTGGTCGGCCGGTTTATTTACTCGCGAATTCATCACGGTTTATACGGCCGTAAAGCGAACCTTAAGGAGCTACTGGCGCAGGTCAAGTTAACGTCTCCTGGTATCGGCACACTTGGCACGTTCATTCCGGAACTAACCAGCCGTATGTCGCAATTCGACCGAGAAGTTCTGGTGCCACCCAAGGGGATTTTCGATTGCATTAAGCTGCCTTTTATTCTCGCAATCAAAACCCTCATCCATTATATCCGCCTGACGAGATTTACCCGTGTATCACTTGCGTTCTGTGCAGCTCGTTCTCCTGTCGTCGCTCAACACAAACACAAACTCGAAAAAACTGTTCGGCTGTACATACGCAATCATCTGCGTCATGTGCGACGCGTTGCGGAGTTTGTCGCTTACGACCGCTTATTCGCTCTCTGGCACAAGATTCATTTGCCATTTTTCGTGCTGTTGTTGATCTCGGTAATCGTCCACATTGCCGTCGTTCATTTGTACTAATGGAGAATCGGTTTGCGTATCTCCTCTGCCTGGCCACTTGCACCTTGCTTGTCCTGCCCTACGTGCCTGGGCAGCAATCGGCGCGGGCCTCAGAAATTGAAAAATGGTTAATCATGCCGGGCCCCGTCATCACCGGCCACGCAGATGTCGAAGCCGAATGCAGTTCCTGCCACGCACCGCTGTCGGACCAACCGCAGGGCAAACTTTGCGTCGTTTGTCATACAGAAATTGGCGACGACGTCGCGCAGAAATCCGGATTCCACGGCCGGCTTCCCGAATCGCAGCGACTCAACTGCGAAAGTTGCCATACCGATCATGAAGGTCGCGACATGAAAATTGTTGACCTTGACGAGGAGGACTTCGATCACATGTTGACGGATTTCGCATTGCACGGAGCGCACTCGATCATTCCATGCAGTGGCTGCCACGCAGCTGGCTCCATACATCGAGAAGCGCCGTCAGCATGTATTGAGTGCCATCGGTTGGACGATGTGCATAAGGGACAGTTGGGGGACGACTGCGCAGCATGCCACAGCGATGCCAGCTGGCATGACACGACATTCGATCACGACCGCACTCGCTTTCCTCTCGTCGGCGGGCACATGGGCGTTACCTGCAACGCCTGCCATATGAAGGACGACTTTTCCGAGGTCGGACGTACCTGCGTTGCCTGCCATCAGCCTGATGACGTTCATAAAGGGCGAAACGGTAGCCAGTGTGCGGATTGTCACAGTACGGCAACCTGGAAGGATCCTACTTTCAATCACTTTATGATCACCGGGTTTGGGTTGATCGGTGGTCATAAAGGCGTCGCTTGCGACGCCTGTCACCGCACAGCAGATTTTAGCGACCGCGGCAACAGCAGCTGTAGCTCCTGCCATAGTCGGGACGACGTTCACAAAGGCCGTTTCGGTAACGACTGCGGCAGCTGCCACGGAGTTTTTGACTGGGGTACCGTACGCTTCGACCACAAACGACAAGCGGGCTTCGTCCTGCCGGCAGGTCACGATAGCCTGGCGTGCACTGAGTGCCATAAGAGCAATCTCGATGCGGCTCTGCCGACCGCCTGCGGCAGCTGCCATGCCGACGATGATGTGCACCTTGGTCAAGTCGGGAATCAGTGCGAATCCTGTCATGTCGCTACGAGTTGGGTTGCACAACTCTGGTTCGACCATGACATCACGAGCTTCCCGCTGGTCGGCGCGCACGCCGACGTCGCCTGTCAGCAGTGTCACGAAACTGCGGCGTTTCATGATGCTGATAACAACTGCGGATCCTGTCATGCCGGTGATGATCCTCATCGAGGTGCACTCGGCAATGAATGTGACAGCTGCCATAACCCGGCCAGTTGGCGTGCGTGGCAATTCAATCATGATGTTCAGACAAGCTTCCCGTTGACAGGCTCACATACCGAGCTTGCATGCAATGCGTGTCACACGGAAAAGACGGTATCTGGCGGCGCGGTTCGAGATGACTGTAATTCCTGCCATCGGCGTGACGATCCGCACTTTGGTCGTTTCGGCAACAACTGCGAGGCGTGTCACACAACCTCGTCGTTCACACAGATTGAGGGTATGTGAATGGGTCCGTCGTCCACACGCAAGTTTCTCGTAATGACTGTTTCGATTGTCATTGCCGGCGTGTCGCTGTTGTCGACGTTCTCCACAGACTCCGTGGCGAAGACTCAATTCGACCACTTTACGACAGGTTTTCGCCTGGAGGGCGCGCACCGCTTTGCAGAATGCGAAACATGCCATAGCGACGGCAACTTTGCCGGCACGCCAACACGCTGCGGAGAATGCCACGCCCAGGCCAGTCGCACACGTGCAACCTGGCGCCCGCCCACACACCTTCCGACGACGGACAGCTGCGACTCATGCCACCGACCGAACGCCTGGGCGCCTGTAATCAGGTTCGATCACCTCGAGGTTTTTGGTACCTGTTCGTCATGCCATAACAACGTGATCGTAGCAGGCCAGCACCCACAGCATATTGCGACTACGACTGAATGCGACGACTGCCATAACACGAGGACGTGGCGCTAATGGCCCAACACCGACAATGTGCGGCGCGACAGCAAATTGCTGCGACTTGGGCTTTGCTCACGCTTTTTGGCTCAGGTGACGCCAGTGCGCGAGCGTTCGACGAGATACGCGTTTCTCAGATCGGCACTGAATCGACAATTGAAATTGAGCTGGAGTGTGAAATGCGCTACGCCGAACATTCCCCGGCACGAGGTGGCGTCGAATTGCGCATTCAGCTTTCCCTGGGACAAGACTGTCACAATGCGCTGCGAGGATTGCCGAACGAGTTGCGTCGGCCGACCGGCGCGCGAATGGCGAAGCTCGCCGAGATCGAGTTCGACAAACCCGCGCGAAACCTCGCAACCGTTAGATCAAACAAACGGCAAATCCCTATTTGCTTACAGTAGTCGTGGATAGCAGAGCATCGGTCAATGCGCCGACGTCACCGCCGCCTCCGCCGCAGTCAATCGAGAGCCCCGCAACACGGCCTCCGACCACGATCCGCGAGCCCGGCCGACAAGTCCGGTCGCCGCCGTCACCCGGCGGTGACCTTTTCGTCATCCGGGTCGCGGTGCTGACTGAACTTGAAGAAGTCAACTACACGGCTCTGGAGCCGTTTCGGTCCAAGGTCGTATACACCAACGAGATCACAGTCGGCGATCGTCGTTGGGCGGAGCTTCGTGTCGGCTTTTTCGATACGGAACCGGAGGCCCAACGGGCGCTGACGCAACTCGGTCTGAGTTTCGATACCGCCTGGATAACGGTCGCTAACGCGCAGGAGCAGGCTGACGCACGTACACATTTGTTTAGCTGGCCGGATACGGAGCAGCTTAAGGCCGATGCGACCTCTAAAATATCGAGCGTTGCAGTGAATCAGTCAGCGACAACGATACCCGCGCAACGTGCGACGGCGATGATGGAGGAAGCGCGAGTAGCATTGTTGCGTCGTGATCCTGCAACGAGCATCGATCTCTACACGAAACTCCTGGAAGCGCCCGGAGGAACTTATCGTCGCGAAGCCCGGGAATTCCTCGGTGTGGCGCTGGAGAAAAACGATCAAACCGCCCATGCCATCGCCGCGTATTCGGCCTACCTCGATGAATTTCCCAGTGGCCCAGACGCTCGGCGGGTACAACAGCGGCTCGCCGCGCTCTCTGTGCCCGTGCAACGTGGCGCTGCCAAGAGCCCCCTGGCAGAGACAACACGAGACCCCTCCGGCTGGGAAGTTTACGGTGACGTATCGCAGTTTTATCTTCGTGGCGTCGATCTTTCCGACGACGACGAACCCGAATTCATCGCACAGTCGGCACTGTTGTCACAGGCGCAGGTTATTGCGAGGCATCAAGGCCAGAGATTCGATTTCGTTGGACGCGGAAATCTCAGTTACCTGTACGACCTTGTCGAAAATGGCTCAGGCGACCAGGCGCTTGTTTCCTACGCATACGTAGACATCACCGACACGAACACTGAGTTCAACGCACGTGTTGGACGACAGACACAACATACAGGCGGCGTGCTTGGCCGTTTCGACGGCGCACACGCAAGTTATCGCGTTCGGCCAAACCTGGCCGTAAACGTGACCGCTGGTTTTCCGGTCGATTCGGCGCGCTTCCTCGCGGATTCAGAACATTATTTTTACGGCGCCAGTTTAGACCTGGATAATGTCCTCGGCGCGTGGGATTTCAGCATCTTTACGAACCTTCAATCCGTTGACGGTATTTCGGATCGCGAGGCGCTCGGCGCCGAAACGCGATATCACAGCACACGTCTGAACCTGGTCGGCCTGCTCGACTATGACGCTTCCTACAACATCATCAATACCGCGCTCGCGACCGGCAGTTGGCGCATCAACAATCGCCTGTCACTTTACGGCCGGGTGCGGGGAGGCGCTGCTCCATTCCTGACGACACGAAACGCCATCATCGGGCAACCAGTCAATACAGTTAGGGAGCTGTTTCCCAGCTACACAGAGGGGCAGATACGTCGTCTCGCGCGCAATCGTACGGCCGACGAACGTGCGGCGTCGGCTGGCCTGTCTGTAGCACTGACATCCCGCTTGCAGCTGAAAGGGGACTTTTCCTATTTCGAGTACAACGGCTCAGTTACCTCCGGTGGTGTGCAGGGGTTCCCGGATTCCGGGCCACAATACAGTTACGGTGGACAGTTGATCGGTTCGGGATTCGTCAAGGCCGGCCATGTCTTCGTTGTCGGCTACCGGCATGATGAGCAGCAGTCCGTCGATGCCGATACGTTCTGGCTCGACATGCGCTATCCGGTCGGAGAGCGACTGCGTATTCAGTCGCGCCTAAATGTCTCGCACCGAATCGCCAACCAAAATCCCGCCGGGGACATCGATCATTGGATTGCCGATCCCGTGTTGCGTGTGTTGTACAAATGGAAGCGCAGATACCGAGTCGAGCTCGAAATTGGCGGAAGATGGTCGAATCGCGAATATCCTGTCGCACTTGCGCCACCACTAACGCCCGAAAATGTTGATGAATCGTCGAGTTATTACCTGCAACTCGGCTATACCCTGGATTTCTGATGTCTTGCCTCCGAAACATCTTTCGGATAGCGGTTTGTGCCGTGCTGTTGGCAGGCTGCACGACACAAACATCGAGCGTCTCAAGGCTTGATTCGAGTGGGCTCACCGTCGTCACGCTAACTGACGCGATCGTGTTTGCGAGGCCGGATCGCACTCTTGCAGCAGGAGCTCGAGACTACGCATACATCGGGCCTATCGAAATTAACCGCATGGGAGATCGTCAGTATTATCTCTGGATTGCTCTTGCGAGCACAGTTGACCGGGACCTGGCCGGACTCGACCCGATGGATGCCGTTGCACTTGTGCTGGTCGTCGACGAAAGCCCGATGGTACTGCCGCTTATCGAATGGGAAACGACGCTCGACGCCCCGCCGTACGTCTCAACGACGCCGATTTACGCGACGCTCGCAGCACATACATCGCTTGATCAAATCAATCGCATTGCCAGCGCCAACGCGGTTGAACTGCATTTGCTCGTTGGCGCCGGGGACACCGCCCGCTATCAGCACTGGCAAGGAGAATGGGCAACATTTTCCAGGTTCGCGCGCAGTGATTAGCCGTCGACAAAAAGCCGTCGGTAAATGGCGACAGGCACAGATCAACAACTTGTACAAGAGCAGCGTTCGGCAATTTGCGCATTGGTCGCGAAATCGCATGAAACTGTGTCGTCGTTCACAGCCATAAATGTGAAGCAGTTCACAATAACTGCGCAACTCGTTCCCATTATGTAGAAGCGCTCGCAGAACTGAGTCCGACGACGAATACATTTCACACACGATTTTTCGACAACATCACGAAGAGGGATTAGGCCGATGAGAGTTGCCAGACTTCGATACACAGAGCAAAGATCCTTCGCGGTATTCAGCATACTCATCGCGTTGTTCTGTTTCGTAACGACATCCTCGGCTCTCGCAGGACCACGTGAGCAGGCGAAAAGACTGCACGACCGACTTGCGGGCGTGCCCCCGGCACCAGCGGTGCTGGATTCGATGACTACAAAGATTGAGAGTGGCGACGCGCTGGGCGCAGCGTACGAAGCCATGGACAACCCGGCCTTTTACAACACGACGGTGCGTGAGCTGGCGGCGCCCTGGACGAATCGTGACCGTTCGGTATACGTCGACCTCAATGACACGATCGCTACCGTGGTCGGCATCATTCGGGATGACCTGCCGTTTGACCAGGTTCTTCACGAAGACATCATCTACATCGGCTCTAACAACGCGACGGCGGTTCCCTACTCGCACACCGACAACGATCATTACCTCGATCTGCAGCTCAATCGCGTCGACCTCAGCGATGCCACAAATCTCGTTCAACGGAGCCAATCCGAGTTGCCTGCGACGGTGCTCGGTGCGAACCAGGCCGCCGGCATCATGACGACGCGAGCATTTGCCGAAGCGTTTCTTGTTGCCGGTACGAATCGGGCCGCGGTGCGATTTGCAGCACTGAATCACCTTTGCATGGACATGGAGGACTTTCGCGACCTGACTGCTCATCCGGATCGCATTCGCCAAGACGTTACGCGATCACCTGGTGGTGACAGCAACATTTTCCTGACCGATTGCCTGACGTGTCACACCGGCCTGGACGGACTTGCTGGCGGACTTGCCTACTACGACTTCGACGAGGATCTGCAACAACTCGTTTATACGGATGGAGCCGTGCAGCCAAAATTTGTCAAAGATGCAGGTACGTTCCCTTTCGGTTTTGCTACCAGTAACGACTCATGGATCAACTATTGGCGCACTGGCCCCAACGCGTTCGTCGGCTGGAACGCGCCCGGAGACGGCTCCGGCAGCGGCGCGAAAAGCCTGGGCCTCGAACTGGCACAAACCCGGCAGTTTGCGAAATGCCAGGTAGATAACGTTTTCGAGAAAGTCTGTTATCGAGCGCCGAATGGTTCTGCGGATTTGCAGGCAGTTGAGAACATCGCGACAACTTTCGAAGCAAACAACCGAAGCATGAAGCGTGTTTTTGCCGAAACAGCCATGTACTGCATGGGCAACTAGCGTTGCATTCGCGAGTAATTGGCCGCTGCGTGTAAAGCAACCGATTGGACAGGAGAGGGATTGTGATCCTAGGAAATATTCAAGTGCATGGCGTACGCAGCTGGATGCAGATTGGGACGCTGACAAGATTAGCAGGCGTTGTCGCAATCGCGTTCACACTTTCGGCATGTGAGGTCAATGAGGAGACCGTGGCCGCCGGCGCCCCGGCTCCTAACTCTCCGCCAACTGGCAACCCTCCGCCGACCACTACGACTGACCAGGAAAAGTTTGAGGCGACGTTGTATCCACTATTAGTGGCGCAGGAAAATTTCTGTGTCGGCTGCCACGGCGTATCACAGGATCCGCTGTTCGCGACTGCCGACGCTACGGTCGCCTATAACGCGATTACAACGCAGCAGAAGGTGAATCTGAGCAGCCCGGCGCTTTCCCGGGTCTATGTCCGGCCGAAGGACGAGCGCCACAACTGCGGTGGCGACGCGGTCTGCGATCGAATCGCCGCCGACTTCCTCGCGGCGATTCAAGCCTGGGCGGACCTGATCACCGCGGGCACGCCACCGCCCACCGGTGGCGGTGCACCCGTGCTCAGCGCGATGTCGACTTTTGCGGACGCTACCGAGGGCGGCCTGGCGCGCGTGGACGACGCTGCGATCGCAATGTTCACTTTCTCGGAAGGAGCCGGCGATAGTACGTTGGACAGCAGCGGCGTCGGCGCGCCCATTACGCTTCAGATCAGCGGCATGGAATGGGAAGACGGCGGCGGTCTGCGGAACGTGACCGGCAAAGCGCAGGCCAGTGAGACAGACAGCCGCAAACTGTTCGACATGATTGCACCGGTTAACGCGTACTCGGTCGAGGCATGGATACTTCCTGACAACAATGCCCAGGACGGACCGGCCCGTATCGTCAGCTACTCCCAGGACACTGCAACGCGTAATTTCACGATGGGCCAAAACGCCATCTACTACCAGCTGCGCAACCGCAGTGCGGCCACCGGCATCAACGGCACTCCTGCTCTCGAGGCACTCGATCCCCAGGTAGATACCGTGCTGACCCACGTCGTCACGACATTCGACGGTGACACGGGACGCAAGGTCTACATCAATGGACAACTCAGTATCGAGGAAAACGTCGCCGGCGACACTCTGGACTGGCAGGACAACCAGCTGTTGGTTCTCGGCAACGAGGTAACTGACGACCGCCCCTGGGCCGGCGTCCTGAAACTTGTTGCCATCCACAACAAGGCATTGTCGGACGTCGAAGTGCGACAAAACTTTGACGC
>CAMYMP010000082.1 GCA_947259435.1 uncultured Woeseiaceae bacterium | reverse complement strand
CTCTTGCTGAACCACAATGACGATTTCTCGTCTTTGTCCACGTTTGCGCACGAGTGGGGCCATGCGATGCATACGCTTTATGCACGCCAGAACCAACCCTTCGAGACCGCGGGCTACGCCATTTTTATTGCGGAGATTCCGTCGACTTCGCTCGAACTGATCCTGCAGGACTACATGCAGAATAACGCTGAGACGCTCGACGAGAAGCTCTTCTATCTGGGCCACGCGCTCGAAAACATGAGGGGTACCTTCTTCCGTCAGACGATGTTTGCCGAATTCGAACTCGCACTGTATGAAGCTGCGGAGCGCGGTGAGGCGCTCTCCGGCGACAAGATCTCAAACATGTACGGAGAGATTCTGCGGCGCTACCACGGTCATAACGACGGCATTGTGATCATCGACGATCTGTACGCGAACGAGTGGATGTTTGTGCCGCACTTCTACTACAACATGTATGTTTTCCAGTACGCGACATCACAGACGGCCGGCGCAGCGCTGTACTCGAAGATCGTCAACGAAGGTGAAGCCGGGGTGGAAAACTACAAGGACCTGCTCAGGGCCGGCGGTTCGAATTACCCGTACCTGTTGCTGGTCGAAGCTGGCGTCGACCTCACGAAGCCGCAGCCGTATCAAGCCGCCGTGGCGAAAATGAACGCCATCATGGACGAGATGGAAAGCCTGCTCGACGAGCGCGCTACTCAGCTATCTGCGCGCTGACAACGATCGCGGCGCACCGCGAGCCGGGATAGGGAGTGATACCGGTTGCGGCGCTGGCGATCTTGCCTGGCGGAATCCGGCCGCCGATTGCCTGCGTACGCTGGCGCTGGGTACCGGCCGTGTCGACGTACTGAAACTGCACCTGCACACCCGTGACCGATACAGGCGTGTCGTTGCGCGCCTGCACAACGATACGGCCGCTGCCGTCATCTCCACAGGCTGACGAAACGTAGGACGCGGGCTGCGACGACAACTCCAGCCTCACAAGTGCCTCCTGCGCAGCCTTGCCGTATTCGCCGCCGCTCTTCGCGACGACTTTGTAATGCTTGATCGCGTCTGCGCGCCTGCCTTGCTGCTCCTTTATCTTGCCCAATGTGTAGTGCGCGGGCGCTGTTGGCAACAATTCGATACTGCGATCGAGATTCGTAATTGCGGCATCGTTCTGACCGAGTTCATGTTTCGCCATGCCGCGCTGCAGGTGATAGTAGAAGAAATCACTGCGCCGATCGATGGCTCGGTCGTAATTGGTGACGGCCATGTCGTACTGCTTGTTAACGAGCCGCACATCGCCGCGCAGTGCATGGAAATGCGCCTCATCCGGGAACAGGGTTATCGCCTCATTGGCCTGCGCGAGCGCCTCGTCGGCCTTCTTTTCCGAGAGCGCTTTGCGGCCTTTGTCATACACATCGTAAGCAGGTTTGACCGCCCGCGTCTTCTGCATCGCACGATTGAAACTTTCAACACCCGTCTCGCCGCCGGCCGGAAGCTTCTTCGCCATCTTCCTGTTCTCCTCGACACGCTCCTGCGACGGCGGATGGCTCGCAAACAGCCCGCTGAGCCAGTCCTGATTCCGGCCTTCACTCAGTCGGACGAAAGTTTCCTGCAGCGCAACCGCTCCTTGCGGGTTATAGCCGGCTTTGGACATATAGCGCATGCCGTATTTGTCGGACTCGAGTTCCGCGTCGCGCCCGTACTTCATTAGCGTCATTTGCGCAGCGAGGCCGGCGCCGCCAACGGCCAGGTCACCGTAGCTGCTGTCGCTCGTCGCGACGCTCGTCGCAACGACCAGCCCCTGCATCAGCATGCCGCGGGACATTTGTTTCGCGGTATGCCGTGCGGCCGCGTGCACGATTTCGTGGCCGAGCACGGCGGCGAGTTCGGCTTCGGATTTGATCTCGGTGAGCAGGCCGCGATTGATCGCGATTTTACCGCCAGGCAGCGCCCAGGCGTTGGGAACCGAGTTGTTGAGCACCGTGAATTCGTACGGCAAAGGCACGTCGCTGACTTTGGCAAGGCGGCTGCCGACCGACCGCACGTATTCTGTCAGGGCCGGGTCGACATCATAGGTCGCACCTTGCGACTGCAGCATCGGCGCATAGTTCGCCGTGCCCATCGCAACTTCCTGATCTCCCGAAACAATCATGAATTCGCGGTCACCGGTAACCGGGTTAACGGCGCAGCCGGTCAAAATCCGGCGCCCAGTACATTTTCCATTCGGTGATCAGCACCAATGCATCGGCATCACGGGCCGCGTCGTAGGGATCTTCAACCGTTTCAAAACCTTCTGTGCCGGCGAAAATTTGCTCAGCCTCCTTGACGGCCTCGGGATCGTGCGCACGCACCTTGCCGCCGCTGTCCAGAATCGCTTCGATCAGTGCGAGGCTTGGCGCTTCTCGCATGTCGTCAGTATTGGGCTTGAATGACAGGCCCCACAAAGCAATCGTGAGCCCGTCCAGCTCGCCATTGAAATGCCGGCTGAGCAGTTCAAATGGCTTGCGTTTTTGCCGGTTGTTGACGGCCTCGACCGCTTTCAGCAGTTCTGCATCGTAACCGTAGGAACTGGCAGTGAATTCAATCGCTCGGACATCTTTGGGAAAACAGGAACCACCGTAACCCGCTCCGGGATAAATGAACGCGTATCCGATCCTGGGATCCGAGCCTATCCCGTTGCGGACATGCTCGATATCCGCGCCCACACGCTCCGCGACATTGGACAGCTCATTCATGAGACTGATCTTCGTGGCCAGCATGGCGTTAGCTGCGTACTTGGTCAGCTCGGAAGAACGCACATCCATGCACAACAGCTTTTCATGGTTACGGTTGAACGGCGCATACAACTCGCGCAACAAGGCTTCGGCCTCCGCAGTGTCGACTCCGACGACGATCCTGTCGGGTTTCATAAAATCTGCAATGGCCGAACCCTCTTTGAGGAACTCCGGATTAGAGGCAACCGAAAAATCAACCGCAGCACCCCGCGTCTCGAGCTTTTTCGAAATGCTGTCCCTGACTTTCGCGCAGGTGCCTACCGGGACCGTGGACTTGACCACGACCAGCAAGGGGTTGGTCACGTGGTCACCAATGCTCGAGGCAACGGCAAGCACGTGGCTGAGATCGGCGGATCCATCCTCGCCGGCGGGCGTACCGACGGCTATGAACAAGACCTCAGCATGCTCCACCGCGCGCTCGATGGATGAGGTGAATTCCAGGCACCCCTGACGGGTGTTGCTGCGCAACATGCGCTCGAGTCCCGGCTCAAAAATGGGGACGACGCCTTCTTTGAGACTTTCCACCCGGGCTTCGTCTATATCCATGCAAACCACGTGGTGTCCCACGTCAGACAGGCCGGCACCGCTGACCAGTCCGACGTAACCGCTGCCTATGACAGAAATCCGCATCGGGCTTCAGTCTATCCCGAGCAGTTCTACTTCGAATATGAGGGTGGCATTGGGGCCGATGGGGCCGCCACCGTTGGCGCCGTACGCCAGATTCGGTGGAATGTAGAACATGAATTTGCTGCCCACGGGCATCAACTGCAGGCCTTCGGTCCAGCCCGGTATGACCTGGTTCAACTGGAATGACATGGGCTGGTTACGCGAATAGGAACTATCGAATTCCTGGCCATTCAACAGGGTCCCGCGGTAATGGACGGTTACGTTGTCAGTAGCTGCGGGTTTCGGGCCGTCCCCCATTTCAACCACCTTGTATTGCAGGCCTGAGTCCGTCACCACCACGCCTTCCTTCACACGGTTCGCGAGAAGGAATTTGTCGCCTTCCGCCGCATTGGCAGCGCCCGCCGACTGGCGATCCGCCTCGGCTGCCGCACGGCGCTTGGCAATGAATCCTTCCCGGATCATGGCCGCCTCTTCTGGCGTCATGGCCAAAGGTTCACCGTTGTAGGTCGCCTTGATAGCTGCGACAAGGGCATCCAGATCCAGTTCCGCCCCCTGTTGTTTGAGAGATGCACCAATATCCATGCCGATGATATAGCCAAGCTTTTGCTCCTCGGTTTCCAACTCCACAGCCAACGCGCTGCCAGTCAGGAAAACGGCTGCGGTCAGCACGCCCGTTTTGACGAATTGTCTCACTGCTTATTACTCCTTTGTGAAAACCCGGCAGGCAACCTCTTGCACCGGGCTGGTATCCATCCTGAAAGAGGGACGAATTGTCCTCTAATCTCACGGTCGTGGCAACGATACGATCGCCGAATACCCACCTGCCCGACTAACGTTTCTTTCGTCCCGTCGGTTTGAGCAGCCAGTGACTCAAGGTGGGAACGACACCAAGAGTCAGCACGGTTGCAGCGAGCAGACCGGAAATAATGGACCATGCCATGGGCGGCCAGAGCGTGCTGCTGGCGAACGTCAACGGCAGCAACCCGGCGACCGTCGTCAATGTCGTGAGCAGGATGGGCCGCGTCCGGCGGCCCACTGCGAGCGCCACCGCATCGGAAGACTCCATCCCCGCGTCCAGGTTCGAATCGATGGTATCAATAAGCACAATGGCATTATTGACCACGACCCCGACCAGAGTGATTACACCGAGCATGGCCGTAAACCCGAACGAATAACCGGTCAGCAGCAGGCCTGGCACGACACCGGTGATGGCGAGTGGAACGGTAACGAGAATGATCATCACCCTGAGGAACGAGTTGAACTGCAGCATCAGAAAAAACAGCAGCAGGATCAACCCGATGGGCAGGCTCTTGAGCAGGGCCGTGTTGGCCTCTCCCGAAGATTCCTGATAGCCGCCCGGAACAACGCGAATTCCTGGTGGCATTCCCATTTCTCCGAGCCGCCGGAACACCTCGGCATAAACCTCGGGATAGGTAGCCCCGGCCCTGAGTTCACTGTAAACCGTCACGACCGGTTCGAGATCAAGGTGGTGGATGACCGCCGCTTGCCACTCCATCTGCGAATTGCCCGTATCCATGACAGGGATACCTTTGTGAGGCGCCGCGTAAGCGTTGACCGCCAGTAGTTGGCCCAGGTTGAACTGGCTGCCTTCCCGTGAGCGCAGCCGGATGGGTACCGGATCTTCTCCGGCCCGGTACTGTCCGATCACAATCCCCTGGGTCTGCCGGGCGAGGGCCTGAGCCAACTGGCGCCGGCTCAGGCCACGGGCATCGGCTATCGAGTCATTGAACTCAAACTTCATACTGGGGATGCCGATCCCCAGGTTGTGCCGCACATCAACTGTGCCGGGTATGTCTCTGAGAATCGCAGTCACAGCTTCTGCATACCTGGCCAGTGCCACCCGGTCCTGTCCAACCACACGCAGTTCGACCGGTGCTGGAGCCGGGGGACCCTGCGACAAACGCCGTGCCACGATCTGTACCTCCGGCCAGCGGCTGGACGCCTCATTTCGCACCCAGTCCATCAGGGGCTGAATGTCGCCGATTTCCCTGGTGTTCACGACGACGCGGCCAATGTGGGGTGATCTTGGATTTTCATTCAGGTTATAAAAAAATCGGGGTCCCGAATTACCGGAAAACGCAAACA
>CAMYMP010000081.1 GCA_947259435.1 uncultured Woeseiaceae bacterium | reverse complement strand
GCGTATTCCATTGTGAAGTAGGCACCAATCAACAGCTGCCGCTTCTTGTCGACAGAATCCTGATCGGCAATGAGGTATTTGACCGCATCGTAGTTGCTCTTGGCGATCATGGCGAGATCCGGATGTTTCTTCTGGAATCTCCGCCCGAGGCCCTTCACCAATTCGGAGACCTCGGAGCGGTCGAGGGCTCGTATCCGTTCGATGATTCTATGCAACCGTTTCTCGTCGCCGGGCCCGAAGAACCGCGGAATGACGCGCGTCGGATCCGGGTCCAGCTGCTCGGCAACCCGTTCGATCTTCACTGGTGAGCGGTACATTGTCTCGTTATGTTTCACGGCAAAATGCTCGGGTCGGCGGCTGTTGTTCGGGGACAAGTGCATCATACTCAGAAAAGTCGGTCCAGGCTGTCGCGTGTTAGAATTAATTGTTGATTTGATTAATTACGAACAAAGTATCGGAAGGATCCCGACATGCCGCTGTCTCCAAAATCTGTCGCTCTGATCGGCTCGTATCTGCCGAGACAGTGTGGAATTGCCACCTTTACTTCCGACCTTGCTAACGCGATTCTCGATAACGACCCGGATATCGACTGCACGATAGTCGCCATGAATGATCGCCGTAAGGGCTACGAGTATCCAGGCACGGTCAAGTTTCAGATCAGCCAGGATAATCTGCACGAATACCGGCTCGCTGCTGACTTCCTCAACCTGAGGAATCCCTCGGTCATAAGCTTGCAGCACGAATACGGAATCTTCGGCGGCCAACGCGGCAGCTTCATTATCGAACTCGCGAAGAATGTGAAGAGCCCTCTATTTACGACGCTGCACACGGTATTGAAAGATCCTTCGCCGGAAGAGATGAAGATCATTACCCAATTGTCGGAGCTCTCTGCCAGCGTGGTCGTCATGAGTGAGCACTCCGCCAATTTTCTTCACGATATATATAAGATCCCGGAGCAAAAAATAGCGCTCATCCATCATGGAATTCCCGATTTGCCATTTCTGAGCCCGGATCCCTGCAAAAGCAAACTAGGGGCAGACGACAAAACTGTAATCCTGACGTTTGGCTTGCTCTCACCGGGCAAGGGTATCGAATTCATGATCGATGCCTTACCGGATATTGTCGGCTTACATCCGGACATACTCTATTACGTCGTCGGCGCCACCCATCCGCATTGCAAGGCCGAAAGCGGTGAGGACTACCGCCTGAGCCTGCATCGTCGGGCAAAGGAACTGGGCGTTAGCGACAACGTCGTGTTTCACGACCGTTTCCTGGAACGCAACGAATTGTTTGAGATCATTCGGGCTGCCGATATCTATGTCACCCCATACTTGAATAAGGCTCAGGTCGTCTCCGGGACATTGGCCTATGCAGTAGGTGCAGGCAAGGCCGTCGTGTCCACCCCCTATTGGTATGCGCAGGAGATGTTGGCCGAAGGGCGCGGCAGGCTTGTACCCTTCAAGGACTCCAGGGCTTTAACGCGGGAGATCAATCGACTTCTGGAATTTCCGGAGGAGCGCCTCGCGCTTCGCCGGGCCGCTTACGATTATTCACGGCCCATGGTAATGAAAGAAATGGGCCGGCATTACCTGGCGCTGTTTTCCCAGGCTAAAGTGCAACATGCCCGTGCGCGCGATCTGCCGGCGCTCGATAGCTTGAGTAAAAAGGAACAGCGGCTGCCGCAGATCAACCTGGATCATCTTCGCAATATGACGGATGACACCGGCATGCTGCAGCACGCAAAGTTCACGGTTCCCAACAGAGCCCATGGATACTGTGTGGACGACAATGCTCGAGCATTAATGGTCGTGACCAGGACGTCTGACCTGCATCGAAACGACCGGTCTCTTATCGAATTGTCGTCTAACTATCTCAGTTTCCTGGATAGCGCTTTCGATTCAGATACCGGCCGATTTCGCAATTTCATGTCTTATGAGCGCAAATGGCTGGAGACCATCGGATCAGAAGATTCTCATGGACGCGCGCTGTGGGCCCTGGGCGTTTTGGCTGGCCGGGGAATTAACTCTGGGCAAGTCGCTCTCGCAAAAAAACTATTCCATGCTGCGCTGCCGGCATTGGAGGACTTCTCCGACTCCCGCGCCATCGCATTCCCGATTCTCGGGATTCAGGCGTACCTTCGTCGAAACGACGACGATCGCCGGGTCCGCAGTCTCCTTGAATCGCTGGGCAACAGGCTATTGACTCGCTTCCGGCACTTCGCAACAAGCGACTGGCTATGGCACGAAGCTGAGCTGAACTACGACAATGCGCGCCTCCCCGAAGCACTGATGGCCTGTGGTCGAGTTACCGGGGACAATGACATGGTGTCATACGGTGTAGAAGTCCTTGCGTGGCTAAGGGACCTGCAGGTCGATCCGTCCGAAGGATGGTTCGCGCCGGTTGGCAACCAGGGCTGGTTCCCGAAATCCGGGAGCAAGGCGCAATATGATCAACAGCCACTTGAAGCAGCCGCAATGATCGGTGCCAGTATTGAGGCTTATGAATGCACGCAAAGTGAAGAATGGATTCAGCTGGCATCCAGTTGTTTCGACTGGTACCTGGGGAAGAACGACCAGCATATCCAGCTTTACGACTCTGCCACTGGCGGCTGCCGCGACGGACTCATGAGCGACGGTGTTAATGAGAATCAGGGCGCGGAATCGACGCTGTCTTACTTGTCCTCACTACTTGCCATTTACAGCCTGCGAGGATTAACAGCGAACCGCAATCACGTTGCGGAATCAGACGCTGATCAGCGCCTCACCGGACAGTCTGATGCAGCTTAGCGACGCCTCAACCCACCTTGAGCCGAGATAGCAGCTCCGGTACGGAGACGGTAGCAACTCTGCACCTTTGGTCGGCAATACCATACGGAATGATCAGCGTATCCCCATGAATCATGCTTCCGCAGGTATAGACCACGTTAGGCACGTAACCGTCTCGCTCATGCTCGTCGGGAGTGAGAATCGGCTCATCCAGCCGACCAATAATTTGCGATGGATCGTCGAGGTCCAAAAGCGCGGCCCAGATGCTGTATCTGCGCATCGGACCAACACCATGAAATAGTGCGAGCCACCCCTCAGGCGTTTCCACCGGCGAGCCACAATTTCCGATCTGAACGAATTCGAGTGGATGAACAGGCTCTTGCAAAAATTTCGCCTCGTCCCAGTAGCGAACGCTGTCCGAGAACATGATGTAATTATTGACACCATCGTGGCGTGACAACATCACGAACTTGCCGTTGATCTTTCTCGGGAATAAGGCCATACCCTTGTTCTGTGCAGCCTTGCCGCTGAGCGTATGCATCTTGAATGTCAGGAAGTCGGTCGTCTCGAGAATCTGCGGCAATATGCTGAATCCATTGTATGCGGTATAGGTTGCGTAGTAGATAACGGATTTATCATCATTTTTGAAACGCACGAACCGGGCATCCTCGATGCCTGAGCTCTCGTTTTCGGTCACCGGGAAGATCACTCGCTCAGAGATTTGTTCGTCAGGCCGGAATATCACTTCGTAATTGGACCGGGCCAGCCACAACACCGTTTCAATCGCGTGGTTCTTGTCCTTCAGTCGAAATTTGGTCGAGCGGAGTTTTCGAATTTTTGATTCCAACTTACCGAACGAAAACGTCTCACCGAGTCCTTTCAGAAGTTTATTGGTGACCCGGTCGCTTGCTCCCATCTCTTCGAGTTTTCGCCGAAAATGAAGACGATGATAGGCAGGATTTGTGTGCATCTCCGGTGTGGCCACGTATTGGCTGATGGGGTCGAAATAGATGTCATGGTTTGCGTCAACGAAGCCGCTACGAAATTCGATCGAGGAGACATGACCCTCACCGGTCGCTCTAAAACTCATAATGAATCGCTGTGAACCCTTATCCATACCCTTCTGATCAGGGTGTGGCACGATGGAGGGGTTAAACAGGGCCGCTGCCTCAACTGAATACTCTGCAGTAAAGTAGGCGCCAAGCAGCAGTTCTTGCTCGGATGACAATGACGCATTTTCTGGCACGTGCTCTGCAATACGATCGAAGTTCCTGTGCAAGACATGTCGAAAGTTCCGATGACGCCCTGAAAAGTCCTGGATTACAGTGTCAAGCAAGTGCTTTACGTCTTCGTCGCTCAGCACTGCGACCCGATCGATCAACTTCGCAATCCGTGCGCTGTTACCGGGAATATGCGGCCGGGTAATAACGCGGGAGCTTTCGGCGTTCAGCACGGTTGACCGCCGTCGCATCAATTTCTTGCGTTGTTCCCTTATCCTCATCAAATATTGCGCACGAATGTGATCTGACTAACAATACTCATGATTCGGTGGCCTCGATTCGGACTATGAGGATTATAGCCGTGATGGCCGTCGGACGCTTTGATCAGAACCTATTGTCCTGAAAATCGCCGGAATTGAGCATGTCCATGCGCATTGCAGTCCTCAGCCCCATTTCTTGGCGTACCCCTCCTCGCCACTACGGGCCTTGGGAATCGGTGGTCAGCCTTCTTACAGAAGAGCTTGTACAGATGGGTTTGGACGTGACACTTTTTGCTACTGGGGACTCACAGACCAGCGGTAAGCTGGTCTCTGTATGTCCACGCCCGTATTCGGAGGACCACTCGGTTGATCCGAAGGTCGCTGAATGCCTGCACATATCCGAGGTCTTCGAGCGGGCCGCCGAATTCGATCTCATTCACAATAATTTCGACTTTCTACCACTAACGTATTCCGGACTGGTCGAGACTCCAATGGTGACGACGATTCATGGATTTTCGTCGTCAAAAATCATACCCGTCTACAGGAAATACAATTCTCGGAGTCACTATGTAGCGATCAGCGAGTCAGATAAGTCCGCGGAACTCGACTACATAGCCACTATCCATCACGGGATTGACCTTGCACAATTTCCATTTTCCGGCGCCAAAGGTGAGTACCTGCTGTTCTTTGGTCGCATCCATCCGCACAAGGGCGTATACGAAGCGATTCAGGTTGCACAGAGAGTCGGCATTAAACTTGTGATCGCCGGCATCATTCAGGATCAGGACTACTTCGCGACCAAAGTAGAGCCGTATATCGACGGCACGACCGTGGAGTATCTTGGCTCTGTCGGGCCGGACCGAAGAGCGGAGGTGCTGGGCAAAGCCATGGCACTATTGCACCTGATCAGCTTTGATGAACCCTTCGGCTTGAGCCTGGTCGAGGCCATGGCCTGTGGGACACCCGTCATCGCATTCAACCGTGGTTCAATGCCGGAAATCATACGTGATGAGGAGACCGGGTATCTTGTCGAGGACATTGAAGGCGCAATAAACGCAGTGGCTAGTGTTAGTTCCATCAACAGATCCATCTGCCGAGCCGATGTTGAAGAGCGCTTTAGCAATGCGCGTATGGCCCGCGACTATGTTCGCGTTTACGAAAAGATTTTGAATCGGGAAACAAACGATGATTAATAAACCGTTGGTAACGCGGTATGACGGTAATCCGATCCTCACCAAGCACGACATCCCT
>CAMYMP010000080.1 GCA_947259435.1 uncultured Woeseiaceae bacterium | reverse complement strand
TGGCAACTGGATTGGGATGGTACGCCTATACCTATATCGCCATGGCCCGGTTCACCAACATGAGCCTGCTGCTTTGCAGTGCCTCAGTAATCGTTTTTCTAATCGGTCTGATTTCTGAGCAGATTACGGCGCTGACATACAGTAAAGCCTGATAATGCCGTATGCCTATCGAATGACGTCGGGCAGGGCTTAACAAATGCACGTCACAATAATAACGACGTCGTATCCCGGCGATGTCCCGGGCAGCGAAGCTGCGGGGAGTTTCGTTGCAGACTTTGCACAGCAGCTTGCGGCCGACGTGAAGGTTAGGGTCATAGCCGCAGGCCTGGCTGCGTCGCAATCGCGCGACGGCAATGTTGACGTTGTTCGGTTTGCGGTGCCGCGCGTGCCACTCTCTTTACTCAGACCATTCAATCCGGCGGACTGGCCGGCTATTGTCAGAACGATGCGAAGCGGCAGACAGGCCCTGGAAAGGTCTTTGCAGGATGAGAGACCTGACTACATATTCGCCCTTTGGGCACTGCCATCGGGTCACTGGGCCGCGTCCGCTGCACGCCAGCACAATATTCCGTTCGGAATATGGGTGCTGGGCAGCAGCACAATATTCCGTTCGGAATATGGGTGCTGGGCAGCGACATCTGGAGCCTGGGCCGGCTGCCTTTCGTGCGCTCAAGAATCGCCGGCATCTTGCGAGCTGCGAACCAGTGTTTTGCGGACGGTCTGGAGCTGGCGGAAGACGCGGAGCGATTGACCGGGCGCCGGTGTCAGTTTCTCGCGAGCACGCGACTGCTGCCGCAACCGGTCGAAGTTGACCGTGCCGGGCGCGAGCCATACAGGCTGGCTTTTCTTGGTCGTTGGCATTTGCACAAAGGCATCGACGTCTTTCTTGACGCGTTGCGGCAACTGTCCGATCAGGACTGGTCAAAAATAGCGGCGGTGCGAATCTTCGGCGGCGGCCCATTGCACGACGAGGTACATCGAGCCGCAGCGAAACTGCAGGAACAGAATCGACCAGTTGAACTGGGTGGTTACCTCGGCAAGCAACGCGCGGCGGATCTGATCGCCTGGGCAGACTATCTGATACTACCGTCGAGAATCGAGAGTATTCCCGTAATTTTCTCCGACGCCGTTCAGCTGCGCACGCCAATCGTCGCAACGCCCGTGGGCGATTTGCCACGGCTATACGAGGAATATCGTTTTGGCATTCTTGCCAAGGCGGCAACGCCGGAGGCGCTTGCGCAGGCCTTACATGAGGCCTTGTGCAGCGATGCCAGGGTGTTTCGTGACGGTCTCGAGGCCGCGGCGGCAGATTTCGATATGCCACGCATCGCAAGGCGTTTTCTTGACGAAATCCGGAGCCCGGCCTGATGCGTGGGGTAGCCGTGCAGGCCACGCCGCCGGCTGACTGGGCTGCGCGGTGTGCGAGCAGGGAATTCGTGTTTCACAGCAGTCAATGGACCGGGCTGCTCGAAGCCAGCTTCAACGTCAAGACTCAGTACATCCTGGATGCAGCAGGGCAGTGCGGTGCCGCGGTCTCGTCATTCTCGGCAGGCCCGTTAGCGTAAGCAGCATGCCGCCTGTTCAGACGAATTTTGATGAATTGCGCGCATCAGGCTCAGATCTTCTGCCGACCGCGATCCGCGTACCTGTCAGCGACATTGAAGAACCCGTCGATCTGGCATTCAAATGCGCTCGCACGCCGGAGACCGCAATAGCAGATCTGAGCACCTGGACGCTGGGTTTGGCTTCGGAGAATCACCGCCGCGACATCAAGAAGGCAATCAGATCCGGTCTGATTAGCGAGGACGCCTCACGGCCGGAGGACGGGTCGATAATCTTCGGGATCTACCAGGACACGGTCAAGCGGCATCGCGGCGGTCTGCGTTACAACGAATCGTATTTCACGAAGCTGATCGAACTTGCGCAATCCGATCCTCGTGTGCGTGTCCGGCTTGCCCGCCTGAACGGAGATATCGCCGGTTTTGTCGTTGCCATACGGCATGGCTCTGTCGCCTGCTATCTGCACGGCGGGCTGCGTCTCCAGTTTCGCCAATACAGGCCGTCGGCATTGCTGCTCAGTGAGGCGATAGCATGGGCGCAAGATTGCGGTTGCGAACGGTTTAATTTCATGTCTTCTCCGGCCGATCAGCACTCCCTTATCCGCTATAAAGAAAAATGGGGCGCAGAGACGAGAGAACATCGCACTTACACCATACCGATACGCAGCTCATATCCATTTTTCAGGGGCGCGGAACAGCTATATCGGCTGCTGCGCTGATTTATGCCCGGGACGGAATCGAATGACTCGGAGAAGTGTTCTACAATTACGCCGCTTCGGCCCGGCTTGTATTCGTAATTTTCGAGTGCCATGACTGACAACACAGCGCCTTCTGCAAGAAACTCTGCGAGTCCAGTCGCGCGCGTGATTGATCGGCTTCTCGAGCGGCTGCCGGCGCGCCTGGCAAAACTCGGCGCAAAAAACCTTCGTTGCGAACGTGGCGTCACGGTAAAAACACCCTCGCGATTGTTTCTCGGCAAAGGCGTGACGTTGCAGCGGCGATCCTTGCTGCACTGTGGAGGAAGATCCTGGTGCGATTTCGGCGGCGAGATCTCCCTCGGAGACCACGTTGTGGTGGGTCCGAATTGCGTCCTCTATGGGGCTGGGATTATTCGCATCGGTGATTTCACACACCTCGGGCCTGGGTCGATGGTCATCACTCAGTCCGGGGTCGTGGATGATGAAAGTCGATTCAGCGTTACGCCGCAGAGAATTCACGAATCCGTCGAAATTGGAAAAGGCGTCTGGATTGGCGCTGGAGCGGTACTCGTTGGCGGCACGCGGCTAGGCGACGGCTGCACGGTCAGTCCGAACAGCGTGGTCAGTGGGGAGTATGGACCGGGCACGACTTTGGTCGGTAATCCAGCCCGTGTTGCCCGCGTGCACAGCGCTGACTAGGCGGCATCCGCATGTCTGAACATTCCGCGGTCGATGCTCTGCTAAATGAAATCATCGGTATCAATCCGCTGCAGTCGAGTTTCATCCAGTCGTCCGTCGATGGCGCGACGGCTGCGGAACTGCAGCATCTGAACGAGTACCTGCGTTTTTGTGAACGCAAGTCACTGGACATTCCCTATCTGGCCGGATGCTATGACGTGATCGTGAAGGACACATTGCGCGAACAACTATTCTTTCAGCGGCACAATCGTTATCGATATTCCACCTTTGCCGAAGTCGCCGACTCAGTCTACTTCGACGACGACTACATGAGCAAATACATGCATGGTCTGGCGATCACCGCTTGGCTTTGGCCGAATCATCGCGAAATGCACCGCTACTTCGCCGATTCCGTTCCCAGTGAAAAGCAAGGCACCTATCTCGAGATCGGGCCTGGACATGGGGTCTACATGATGACGGCGATGAATCTGTCTCGATACGAGCGATTCGAGGGAGTTGACCTGAGTCCGACCAGCGTGGCGATGACAACGGATCTGTTGGAGTCCCGCGATGTGCCGCGTGGTGTTCAATACGAAATATACTGCAGCGATTTTCTCGAAGACAATCTGCACCAGCCCAGATACGATGCGATCGTGATGGGCGAGGTCCTTGAGCACGTCGAACAACCGCTCGAATTTCTGCAAAAAATTCATGACCTTGCGGCCGACGACGCCTTTATTTTCATTACGACACCGATCAATGCGCCGGCTATTGATCATATATATCTTTTTGAGTCCTATGAGGCGATCGAGTCGCTCGTTAGGGAATCTGGACTGTCAGTGCGCGATTCGAGGCTGATTCCGTACCCCGGAGAATCCGTTGCAGACTCGCTTGATCAGCGCTTGCCAATCAACGTCGCACTGGTACTCGGGAAATGAGCCGTATGAGCATAGACCTGGAATTTCACCACTTTGGACTTGCGGCACGGGACGCCGAAGAGACGCGGCGCATGCTCAACGCGCTTGGATATAAACTGGCCGAGCCGATCTTCGATCCGTTGCAAAACGTCAACCTGATCTGGTGCGAGCATGCTTCGATGCCTGCTATCGAAGTCGTCTATCCGGCAGACACGCCTGGGCCACTCGATACCTATCTGGCGGAGTTTCCGGAGCTGGTCTATCACCTGTGCTATGTCGCGCCGGATATTCAAATTGCGGTAGACGAGATCAAATCCGCTGGCCTGAGGCTGCTGACCGTTGTGGCGCCGAAGCCGGCCGTCTTGTTCGGTGGCAGAGAGGTGGCTTTTTATCTGGCCAAGGGTCTCGGCCTGATCGAGATACTCGAAGAGAAATGATTTTCCCGCGATGAGTGATAACGACCTCTTACCTGAAGTAGCGCTGCAGCGCATCGACACACTCGTCGCCGCGATCGATCGGGCCGAAGCGGCAGGCATCGAATGCTCGGACTCGATACGAATCCATTTTCTGAAGAACTTCACCATAGAGCCCATAGAGCCATATCTGAAGTTTCATCTCCTGCGCGAGGCAATTGAGCCAAAGATCAGTCACGGTGGCTACGACTCCATTATTCAGGAAGCTCTTGACCCGGGTTCGGAACTTCGCGTCGATTCGCCTGAAATGGTCGTACTCGCGCTCGAACTGACATTGCTGGACCCTGATTATGGCAGCTACCGCTGGACGGCGAATCGGGCCATCGAACGCTTGCTGGAAATGTATGATGCCCTGCGTCAGAACACGTCGTCCCTGATTGTTGTCAACACGATGATGTCGCCATTCCTGTCTCTCGAGGGTGTGGCTGCAACAAAACGACGCGCCGTTCGTGAGGTGGCGCGAGTCAATGACTGGATCTGGGAGTATGCCAATTCACACATGGGTCGCTTTGTTGTTGCAGATTGGGAGCGTCTGCTGCGACTGACGGGCAAGGACAACGCGATCGATCAAAGATTCTGGCGCACGTCGCTGGCGCCGTTCAAGGCAGCGTTTCTCGATCTTCTCGCGCGTGAAGTTGCCAAGATCGGTCGAGCGCTCAAAGGCAAGGCAAAAAAATGCCTGATTCTCGATTGTGACGACACGCTCTGGGGTGGCGTGATCGGAGAGGACGGCATCGAAAATGTGAAGCTTGTGCCGGTGGAATGGCCTGAGAGGGCCTTCTTTGAATTTCAGCGCAATATTCTTGCCCTGCATGAACGTGGCGTACTCGTTTGCATATGCAGCAAGAACAACGCGGAGGAAGTCTGGGAGGTCATGCAAAATCAGCCGTATTGCCTGCTACAGCAGTCGCACCTATCAGCCTGGCGCATCAACTGGGACGACAAGGCAGCTAACATTGTAGCGCTCAGTGCGGAACTGAACCTGCCGCTGGACAGTTTTGTATTCGTCGACGACAGTCCACGTGAGTGTCAGCGGGTGCGTGAAGCGCTGCCGCAGGTGACGGTTCTGCAGGTGCCGGACCCGCTGTATGAGTACCCGAGTCTGTTATTGCAGGACGGCTTATTCGACACGCTCAACGTGAGCGACGAAGACAGGAATCGTGCTGCGCTTTATCGCGAGCAGGCAGCGCGTGCGCGCGACCGCAGTATTCATGTCGACCTCGATGGGTATCTGGCATCGCTGGATCAGACCATGAGCTTCTGGGAAGCCGGGGAAAAAGACCGCCCACGCATTGCGCAGCTTACGCAGAAGACAAATCAGTTCAACCTGACGACGCGACGTTATTCCGAAGGCCAGATCGAGGCACTCATGCAAGACGATAATGCTGCGGTTCTGGCAATGTCAGTCTGTGACCGCTACGGCGAAATGGGCACGACGGGTGTGCTAATCGCACGTCGCAGCGACGAGGACGCGCACATAGACAGCCTGCTGCTCAGTTGTCGCATCCTGGGGCGGAAGCTCGAGATCGCTTTCGTTGACCAGTGCCTGCTCTATCTCGAGACCCGGTGGGGCATCAGCACCTGGCATGCGGAGTATTTCCCGAGCAAAAAGAATGCTCAGGTTGCGGATTTTTGGGAACAGGTCGGTTTTTCCCTGCATGAAGAGACAGATAGGATGAAATCCTACGGCATGGCCGCGGGCCAGCGCTGCAGCGGCTATAGCCACGCAGTGTCAATTGTAGAGGCAAAGACTGATGCAGGATCGAATTAAGGCTGTAATGGCGCAGATATTCAACGTCGAAGTCAGCTCAATTTCGGAGGCGAGTTCGCCCGAAGACATCGAGCGCTGGGACTCGCTCCGGCACATGCAGCTGATCCTGGCGATCGAAGACGAGTTTGGCGTCACGTTTTCGGATGATGACATACCGAATCTGCTCACGCTCCGTGCCATCGAAGACACTGTAGGTCAATTAGCGCCTTAGAAGCGAATATACATGCGACGCTACAGCACTGTTCTGATCGTCATTGCGCTGGCAGCAGCAGCCGTATTCGTTTACACGGCGCGCAACGAGCTTGTCGCGGCAGTCAGTAACGCCTCGCTGCTTTTCCTCGGACTGCTTTATGCTGCAACACTGACGCAGAATATTGTCCTGTGGCTGGTATTTCACGCCAGCGCGGGCGC
Source organism: uncultured Woeseiaceae bacterium (assembly GCA_947259435.1). The sequence goes on along the minus strand of CAMYMP010000080.1, from coordinate 549 downwards.
TGGAGACGCGTATCTGCAAACGGCCAGAATGCATTTCGGTGGCCAGGTCGCGAAGTACCTGCCCGGCAAAGTCTGGGCAATCGTGTATCAGGCAACACTGAAATCCGACGGTATGCCAGTGGGTCATATCTTGCAGGGAAATATCGTCATTTATGTACTTGGAGTACTTAGCGTGGTCTTTGCATGTACGGCGCTATTGCTCTATCCATTGTCGATGCCACTTGCCGCACTGGCCCTTGGAATTGGCGGAGTTCTGTCGGCTTACTTCATGTCCAGCGATCACCTCTATCGGCTTATTCAAAGATTCAGCCGCTTGTCTTCCAGATTCGAGCTAACTGCAACGGTCCCGGCGACGGACTTTTCGATTGTGACCCGCGTCGTCGTCTATCTGCTGTTGCTGGTTTCTTACGTTCTTTCGAATGTCTTTCTGTTGTACGCATTTTTTGATTTCGGGATTCATGAGGTGCTGCGGTTAACCGCGTTTCTCGGAATCGCGTGGCTGGTCGGAGTCGTTGTTGCTGTCAGCCCTGCCGGAATCGGTGTCCGGGA
>CAMYMP010000079.1 GCA_947259435.1 uncultured Woeseiaceae bacterium | reverse complement strand
GAGCATGATCAGGCCCAGTAACACGATGGTCATGCCCACGGTCAGGATCGCCACACGACGTGCCTCGCGGTACGTCAAAGCCGCCAGGGATTCGAGGTCATCAACGAGTGGCGAAACCAGCTGCTTTTCTTCTCTCGGCGTCGCCAGAATCGAAGCAAACATTCCGATGCTCAGCGCTGCGCCAATGATGGCCAGTGATGTGAGGTTGGGAATCGGGTAGTGGTGCGACAGGATCATCTTCACGCCAACATAGGCCAGGATGAACACGAGGCTCAGCTTCAGGTAACGGAATTTGTGCATCATGCCGGCGACGGCGAAGTACAGCGCGCGAAGACCGAGGATGGCAAAAACGTTGGATGTGAAGACCAGGAACGGATCGCGGGTAACGGCAAAGATCGCAGGGATTGAATCGATCGCGAACATGACGTCGCTCGTTTCCACGAGCACCAATGCGAGAAACAACGGTGTTGCGGCGCGGACGCCGTTTTCCTTAACGAAAAAATGGCTGCCGTGAAACTGACTCGTGATCGGGTAATAGCGGCGGACGGCGCGAACGAAGGGATTGCGGTCAAGGTGAATATTGTCGTGTCGAATAAACAGCATTTTCGCCGCCGACACGAACAGCAATGCGCCAAATACATAGACAATCCAGTCGAACCTGTTGATTAGGGCCACGCCCATGCTGATCATAATTGCGCGCAGGACAACCGCCCCGAGAATGCCCCAGTACAAGACGCGATGCTGCTCGGCGAGGGGAACACCAAAATAGGAAAAGATCATGGCGATAACGAAAATGTTATCGACGGAAAGTGATTTTTCTAAAAGATAGCCTGTAAAAAACTGGACGGCCGCCTGCTGGCCCGACAGATCGTGCGACGGGATGTCGGTCCACCCGAACCAGTTCTGGTCGTACATGAAAAAGACGAAAACATTGAACGCCAACGCCAGGACGATCCAAAAGCCGGTCCACGCAAGCGCTTCCGGAATGCTGATTACGTGCGCCTTGCGGTGGAACACGCCGAGGTCGAGCATTACGAGCGCAAGAATAAGTACCAGGAACGCGATCCAGACGATGATCAACAGATGCTCTCTCTGACGTGGTTTGTGCCAGAAACACTAGCACGATTCCGTCAGGCTGGGGACTGATCTGACGTCAGCATCAGCGGGTGATGTTCGATCGCATGACATTGGCTTCCCAGCCAGGTCATACCGCGAGCACGGGGCCGCAGCCGCATGCAAAATTCTCTGATTGGCGCGGTATCATACGTGGGTATTTACGACGATAGCGGGCGGGCTGCGGCTGGCGTGAGCCGGAAACTGGTGGGTTGAGTTCCGCGAAAAGGTCTGCCTGCGGGGAACGCTTACCGGGAATACGGAGATGCAGACGATTACGCCGGATGCGCACGGGGTCGCGGTCGTTATTTTGATCGTTGTGGCTCTGTACCTGTTCACACGCGACAGGCTGCCGCTTGAATCATCCAGCCTCGCCGTGATCATCGTATTGACGGCAGGGTTCCACCTGTTCCCGTATGAAGTAGACGGTGTGCCCGTCAGGCCGGCGCAGTTCTTGCGCGGTTTCGGCAACGAAGCGCTGATTACCATTGGTTTGCTGATTGTGATCGGCAAGGCGCTCGAGACTACTGGCGCCCTGCAGCCTGTGGCGAGTTTCGCCGGCAATCAATGGTTGAAGCGCCCGAAAGCGGCGCTATTGATCATGCTCGTCGCCGTGTTCGTAATGAGTGCATTCGTCAACGACACGCCAATCGTCGTGCTGATGATTCCGATTCTTGTCGGAATTGCATTGCGTACGAAGCTGGCGGCATCGGGATTCATGCTGCCAATGGGACTGGCGACGATCATGGGCGGAATGTGCACCACGATAGGTACTTCGACCAACCTGCTCGTCGTCGGAATCACGCGTGACCTCGGCGTAGCCGACATCGCGATGTTTGATATCACGCCTCCCGCGCTGCTGGTAGGCAGCGTCGGACTCGTCTTTGTATGGCTTGTCGTGCCACGTCTGTTAAAAGACCGGGCGATGCCGATGACCGACACGCGTCGGCGCGTGTTCGATGCCCAGCTTACAATTCGCGAAGATGGGTTTGCGGCCGGAAAGACCCTCAAAGAGGTGCTCGACAAGACACAACACGAAATGCGGGTCGCGCAAGTTCGGCGAGGAGAATCGCTCTTCCTCGCGAAGCTGCCTTCTGTAGTGCTGCAGGCCGGCGACCGCCTGCGTGTGACGGATACGGCTGAAAATCTCAAGCGATTCGAGATCTTGATCGGGGCCAGGCTCGACGATGAAGCGGGTGGGGCGGAAGACGCGGAATCGGAAAAGCCGCACGGCGAAAGCAACGAGCAGCTGGCCGAGATCGTTATCACCGGAGAATCACCTTTACATCATCGAACGCTTGCAGACATATCTCTCCGTTCTTCCTTCAGTCTGACCCCATTGGCGGTACATCGGGCGCGCGTGCCGGGTGAACGGGAAGCAGCGGACCCGCGTTCGATCCGCCTGCGTGCCGGCGACGTCGTGCTCGTTCAGGGAACCAGCGCCGCTCTAGACGCTGCGAAGAACAACGGCAAGATGCTGATAGTCGACGGCACAACCGATCTTCCCAGGGCACACCGCGCCAAGCGAGCGCTGCTCGTATTGGTGCTGGTTGTAGGAGCCGCAGCATTGGGCTTGCTTCCGATTTCCGTCTCCGCATTGATCGGCGTCGGCATGATGATTGCTCTCGGATGCCTCTCCTGGCGCGATGTCGGGCGATCCCTCCCGATTCCCGTCATCATGCTGATTGTCGCCAGCCTGGCGATGGGCAAGGCGCTGGTCGCAACCGGCATGGCTGAATACCTCGCCGCCGGATTCGTTAGCGCCGCAGGCGATTATCCGACGCCCGTGATTCTCAGCGCGTTCATTCTGATTATCGCCGTGTTGACGAATGTCGTTTCCAACAACGCCGCCGCTGTCATTGGTACCCCGATAGCAATCTCGGCAGCGCAGCAGTTGGGCGTCGATCCGATGCCGTTCGTGCTCGCCGTACTGTTCGGTGCAAACATGAGTTTCGCCACACCTTTCGGCTACCAGACGAACCTGTTGATTCTGAGCACGGGCGGCTACCGCTTCGTGGATTTCCTCAAAGCAGGCATTCCGCTGATCTTGATCCTCTGGCTGGGTTTCTCCATCGTACTGCCTTTGTGGTATGGCATCTGATCGGCGGTAACTCGCTCCAGATTTTTTCTCCAATCCTTGGAAAATCGCCTAGAATCGGGGTTGTTTCACTATTGTTGTTCTCGGCCTGTCAGGCCTGAGAGCTAACTTCCTGAATTGCGGGTGTCGTTCAACGGTAGGACATCAGCTTCCCAAGCTGAGAATGAGGGTTCGATTCCCTTCACCCGCTCCATAAAGGACTGACTGCATGCACCTAGCGCGAATCATGCTCACTTTAATGTCGCTCGCCGTAACCGCGTGTGGCAGCAATTCGAATCTGCCGGTGTCGGCCGGCACCGGTCCGGAGCCAGAGCTACCCGAGCCGCGAAAGGCACTAATACCACTCGTTAACATCGCGCGCATCGAGCGTTGGGAGGAGGGCGCGACGCCCGCCGCGGCTGACGGACTCGTCGTCAATGCGTTTGCGAAAGGGCTTGACCATCCCCGATGGCTGTACGTCATGCCGAACGGAGATGTTCTGGTCGCAGAGACCAATGCCCAGCCGAAGAAACCGAAAGGCATCATTGGCCGCGTCGAAAAAATGGTCATGAAGCGTGCCGGCGCGGGCGTCGCAAGTGCTGACAGGATTTCGCTGCTGCGAGATGCTGATGGCGACGGCATCGCAGAAACAAGAACCGTATTCCTGTCCGGCCTGACGTCGCCGTTCGGAATGACACTCATCGGCGACCGGCTGTTCGTCGCCAATACCGACGGCGTCGTCAGCTTCCCTTACGCCGAGGGTCAGACGGAGATAACCTCGGCCGGTACGCCGCTGGTGGCACTTCCCGCGGGCGACAACAATCGTCACTGGACCAAAAACCTTGTCGCAAGCGTCGACGGCAAGTTTTTGTATGCGTCGATTGGCTCGAACAGCGACCATGCGGAGAACGGCATCGAGGAAGAGACGGGCCGTGCCGCGATCTGGCAGATCGACGCCGCTACGGGCGAACACCGCGTGTACGCTTCCGGGTTGCGCAATCCGGTCGGCATGGCTTTCGAGCCATCGACCGGCATGCTATGGACCTCGGTGAACGAGCGCGACGATCTTGGCGGTGACCTGGTGCCGGACTATATGACGTCGGTTGTCGATGGCGGCTTCTACGGCTGGCCATACAGCTATTATGGCGACCACCTTGATCCACGTATCGACGATCAGCGACCTGACCTCGTTGCCACGGCACTCAGACCTGATTACGCGCTTGGACCCCACACGGCCTCGCTCGGCCTGACCTTCGCTGAGGGTCAAGCGCTGGGACCCGAATGGAGCGCCGGCGCTTTTGTCGGCCAACATGGCTCGTGGAATCGCAAACCGCGCAGCGGATACAAAGTGATTTTCGTGCCGTTCGCGAACGGCCGGCCTGTCGGCGCTCCGGTCGACGTCCTGACAGGATTTCTCAACGAGGATGGCGACGCGCAGGGACGGCCCGTCGGCGTTATCGTCGACAAGACTGGCGCGCTATTGGTCGCAGACGATGCCGGCAATACGATCTGGCGTGTTTCCCGGGCGGAATAGACGACTCGAACGGTGCTGCCCGGGACCGGGGAACTCTGTGAGTGCCGCTTGGGTCGTTATACTATGAGGCATATATGAAGCAGAGGACGTTGCAATGAAGGGCGCTCGATTTCTGATGATAGCGCCTGTTCTTTTGGCCGCGTGCGCAAGCGAAACGCCGTCGGGCCTGCTGCAGGATTACGAAGAAGTCGACGCCAAGACCATCCTGGATGCTCCGAGCGCAACCCCGGGCACATACGCGCCTGCGCGTCGTGGCCTTGTGGCAAGAGGCGAGTATATGGTCGAGCTGCTTGGCTGCGGCGCGTGCCATACCGACGGTGCACTGGCGGGTGATCCCGATTTCGATCGATCGCTTGCGGGTTCGCGAACGGGCATCGCCTATACCGATCCCCTGGGTGTGAAGAATCCCGGCGTCATTTATCCTTCCAATATCACGCCCGACGACGAGACCGGTATCGGCACCTGGACAGACCAGCAAATTGCGAACGCGATCCGGGCCGGCATCGGCCGCCACGCAGGTCGACGCATCGCATGGATGCCGTGGCAGGGCTACGCGAGAATTTCCGATGATGATGTGGACGCCATCGTCAGTTACCTGCGCAGTATCAAACCCGTGAGACACAAGGTGCCCGATGAAGTCGAGCCCGGCCGTCCTGCCAGGAATCCTTACGTGTACTTCGGTGTCTATCGCAGCAAGCAGTAACGTCTGTCGGACTGCGTTCGTCGGTTTTCCTAGTCCCTATTCCGACATTTTCGCTTGCATTGAGACCTGGCCGCAATCGTTCT
>CAMYMP010000078.1 GCA_947259435.1 uncultured Woeseiaceae bacterium | reverse complement strand
CGGATGGCTCGCAAACAGCCCACTAAGCCAGTCCTGATTCTGGCCTTCGCTCAGGCGGACGAAGGTCTCCTGCAGCGCAACCGCACCCTGCGGATCGTAGCCGGCTTTGGACATGTAGCGCATGCCGTATTTGTCGGACTCGAGTTCCGCGTCGCGCCCGTACTTCATAAGCGTCATATGCGCAGCGAGGCCGGCACCGCCAACGGCCAGGTCACCGTAGCTACTGTCGCTTGTCGCGACGCTCGTCGCAACGACCAGTCCCTGCATCAGCATGCCGCGGGACATTTGTTTCGCGGTATGCCGTGCGGCCGCATGCACGATTTCGTGGCCGAGCACGGCTGCGAGTTCGGCTTCGGAGTTCAGCTCGGTGAGCAGGCCGCGATTGATCGCTATCTTACCGCCGGGCAGCGCCCAGGCGTTGGGCACCGAATTGTTGAGTACCGTGAATTCGTACGGCAACGGCACGTCGCTGACCTTGGCAAGGCGGCTGCCGACCGACCGCACGTATTCTGTCAGCGCCGGGTCGACATCGTAGGGCGCACCCTGCGACTGCAGCATCGGTGCATAGTTAGCCGCGCCCATGGCAACTTCCTGATCGCCCGAGACAATCATGAATTCACGGTCACCGGTCACCGGGTTGACCGCGCAACCGGTCAATATTGCGCCGAGCGTCAGGCAGCACGTTATTTGTTTGCGCATGGTACGGTCCTGTGTTGATATCTCGCTCATGTGCGGCCGAATAGTATAGCCGCTAAACAACTATTCCGAGGATGACATATGGACTTCATGGACTTACTCAAGAGCACGGGTGGCGACGAGAGTATTGGCGAGCTCGCCGGCGCTGTTGGTCTCGGCTCTTCCGATACCAACAAGCTGATCGGAGCACTCGCGCCGGCGCTGATGGGCGGCTTAAAGAAGAATACGGCAAGTGATGACGGGCTCGCGGGCCTGCGCAACGCCCTGCAGTCAGGCGGTCACGAGCGCTATGTCGACAACCCGAAACTGCTGCGGGACGACGCGACCCGCTCGGACGGAAACAAGATTCTCGGTCATCTGTTTGGCAGCAAGGATGTCAGTCGCAACGTCGCGGCTCACGCGGCTAAAGAGACGGGCATCGACGCGAGCATCATCAAGAAGGCATTGCCATTGCTCGCAGGACTCGCGATGGGCGCAATGAGCAAAAAGAGCTCGGGCGGCCGCGATCTCGGCTCGTCGGCGAGCAAAGGAGGCCTCGGACCGCTGGGCGACCTGATCGGCGGCGGTGATGGCTTTGGCCTCGACGATGTGATGGGTCTCGCCAGGAAGTTTTTCTAGAGATATTCATGTGAACGGCGAGCTCGATCTCTGGCGCCTCGCGGCAGGACTCGGTCTTTTCCTGTTCGGCATGCACCAGCTCGAGCAGGCGCTAACGCAGCTCGCCGGCCGTTCGTTCAAGAAATTTCTGCGGCAGTACACCGCCAAGCCGCTAAAGGGCGTCATTGCCGGCGCCGTGTCGACGGCAGCCCTGCAGAGCAGCTCGGTCGTAAGTCTGATCGTGCTCGCTTTTGTCGGCACGGGCATCATCTCTCTTGCGAGCGCGATCGGCATCGTCTTCGGTTCCAACCTCGGGACGACGATGACCGGCTGGATCGTCGCGACGATCGGATTCAAACTGGATATCGAGGCGCTGGCGCTGCCGCTCGTCGCTATTGGCGGTTTCGGCGTCGTCTGGTCGGCCAAAGAAACCTGGCGAGCCGCAATCAGCCATTTCATCGTCGGGCTCGGCCTGATGCTGATGGGGCTCGAGTTCATGAAGTCCGGCGCGCTGGTAGTAACCGAGCTGTTCGACCCTCACGCCCTGGCCGGCTACCCGCTGATCGTCTTTCTCGCTGCCGGCTTGTTGCTGACCGCAATCATCCAGTCAAGCTCGGCAACGATCATGATTACGCTGAGCGCGCTTTACGCAGCGGCGATTCCGTTGACGTCTGCGGCAGCCATTGCCATCGGTGCCGATCTCGGCACGACGATCACTGCCCTGCTTGGTGCGCTCGCAGGCTCGGTGGCCAAAAAACGTGTCGCCGCAGCGCTGATTCTGTTCAACGTTACTGTCGATGCGATTGCGTTCATTTTTCTCAAACCGCTGCTGGCCTTCATCACAGACGTTATCGGCATTTCCGATCCGTTATTTGCTTTGGTCGCGTTTCATAGCCTCTTTAACCTGCTCGGCATACTCATGTTCCTGCCCGGCATCGGCATTCTGAGCAACCGTCTTGACAGAATGTTTGCGGATGACGAAGAAACCTTGCTTCGACACATCAAGCCAAGCGACGCACCGGTGCCCGAAGCCGCAATCGAGAGCATCACGCGAGAAACCTACCGATTGATCGACCAGGCGGCGGCGCTCAATCAGATCAGCTTCGGCCTGCCGCCCGACTACACGTTTTACGACAGCGCGGACGACCGCAGCGGCGTGGGAGTTTTCCAAAAGGAGCCTGACTACGATGAATGCTACGCCGATCTGAAACAGCTCGAGGGAGAAATCCTGAAGCACGCGCTTGCGCTGCAGAGCGCGCCGCTCGAGCCGCCGGAATCCGAGCAGCTCGGCCAGATCATTCCCGCGATACGTAGCGGCGTACATTCTGCGAAGAGCATCAAGGACACGCATCAAGACCTGCGCCTTTGGCGGATCGCGGACATGCCGAACCTGCAGTTCGAAACCCTTGTCGAGATCAAGAACAAGAGCGAAGCCCTGTATCGGCGCATGCACAAGCGTATTTATAAAGAAGTGTCCCGTGGCGAGCTGAGCGAGGTCGAGATCTCGACGCTGCTGAATGTCAATCGGGAGCTGTATGCGTCCCATCAAAGCTTGCTATCCGCGCTCGCCGATGCTCTGCTCGATATGGAGTCCGCCAGCGATTTCGAGAGCATTCCGGCCATGAGATAGGTGAAATCCCGGATTTTCGCGATCCGGGCCGACGCGCAACATGAATATGGCCAACCGCAACGAGGCACCGATGTGACAATTCAATTAGCAGACATTCTCGACGACCTGCACGAGGATCATCGCAACATGGCGGTCATGCTCGACCTGCTCGAGCGAGAAACCGGGCGTATTCGTGAGGGCGAGAAACCGGATTACGAACTGTTACACGACATCATGCGCTACATGACCGTCTATTCCGACGCCGTGCATCACCCGAAGGAAGATATAATCTACAGCGCCATGAAGCTGAAGCGGCCGGAGCTGGCTGCAGGGCTCGACCGCGTGGAGCCCGAGCATGAGGATATCGCCAGACTCGGCGAGACGCTGCGAAACGATGTCGAGGCCGTCGCCTCGGGCGCGGCTGTCACGCGCGAGCGCATCATCGAGGACTCGACCGACTACGTGCATCGCCTACGCGCCCACATGCTCTGGGAAGAAGAAGATCTGTTTCGACGCGCCGAGGCACTCGTCAAAGACGAAAGCCTGATGTTTGTAGACATTTCGCACCTGGACAAGCTCGACCCTGTGTTCGGCCCCGAACGCGAGCACTCGTTCGCCAACTTGCTGGCCGTCATTCAAGACGAAGCGGATTCGTAGCGATCCACCGTCTAGAAGTACCAGGCGAACTGGGCAAACACGCCCGCGCCCGACGACAGATAGCGATCGGGAACGCCCGCGTCGATACCGCCAAATTCCGTGCCCTTTGCGCCTAGCGGGATATTCAGGCTGCCAAGAAAGCTCATGTTGTCGGACAAGCTGTACTGCGTCATGAACTGCAGCAGCGCGCTTGGATCATTCACGTTGGCAAGCAATGTCGGCGTCAACGTCCACAATGGGGACATCTCGATCATCAGGCTGCCTGCCAGATAGTTGCGGCCCAGCGCAAACAGCTCTGCGCGCGCAAGCCGTGCAACCAGGTCCGGGTTAGTGGCCAGGCTCAGCGGGTCGTACTGCCCCCCGCGTTGGCCGAAGCCGTTGAAATAATACTCGACGGCACCGCTCACGTTTCTGCCGCCCCACGTCCAGGAGTAACTGACATTGGCGACTGCCTGAACATAGGTGTCGCTGGCGGTATCGGTAACGACGATATCGCCGCGAACCACGGCGCCGCCGACACTGCGAACGCCGCCGACACCGAGTACCGTGTCGTCATAACTTTGGGCAACGAGAACGTCGTACTCGTTTTCTCCGATAAAACCGTGATACTTGATCGCGACCGTCGCCTGATCGGAGTCGATATCTCCGCTGAGCGGGTCACGACGAAACACGGCTGCCCCCTGCACGTCGTCGCCCCTGTCGCGCAGGTACTGCAGGTAGAGCATGTCGTCGCCGGCCTTGAACTCGGTATCGATTGCCGCCGGATCGAAGGGGTTGACCAGATCCATCGGTGCATAGAACAGGCCGTTGCCCCAGGACAGCGCCTGACGGCCGAAGCGTGCCACGGCCTTTTCGCTCGTGTAGGTCACTGACAACCGGTCGAGTCGATGCAGAATCGCGCTCTTGCTGCCCTCATTCACGACATGCGTCAGGTCGAAAAGGCGTCGCTGATCGTCGGGAAAGCGATCGGCTGACAGGCCATCCAGGGAGCCGAAATCCCGCGCGAGCTCAACGCGATCGCCGTACAGTACGAACAGCTGGTAGTCCGCGTTCATCGACCAGCTATCACGGCGCGTTGAAAAATTCAGTCGTAGATCGCCTTCTGCATCGAGCGCATCCGAACCAACAAGGTCACGAAACAGACTGCTCCCGGGAAAGGTCTGGCCGACCAGTCGAAACTTCGTATGACCGCCGAATTCATGCGCGCTGTCATCGGCGAGTACGAGCGCGGATAAACAAAGCAGGCTTAACGCGTAGCTAGGCCGCATCTTGGTTGATGTCTTCAACGATGCGCCCGTCGAGCATGCGCACGAGTCGCTTCGCATAGCTCATGACGCGCTTGTCGTGGGTTGCGATAACAAAAGTCGTGCTGTGATGATCGTTGAGCTCGCGGAACAGCTCCATCAGCCCGTCGGCAGTTTTCGAATCGAGGTTAGCCGTCGGTTCGTCGGCCAGCACCAGCGCCGGCCGCGAGACGATGGCTCGCGCAACGGCTACGCGTTGTTGCTGACCACCAGACATGTCGGCGGGACGGCGGTCCTCGAGACCCGCGAGCCCCACTTCTTCGAGAATCTCGCGCGCCAACCTCTGCCTTTCTGCGGCGGGAACGCCCTGCACCTGCATGACGAATTCGACGTTCTCCCTCGCCGTCAAAACCGGAATCAGGTTGAATGCCTGAAAAACGAAGCCGATCTGCCGCAGGCGCAGCTCGGCAAGTTCGCCTTTCGACAGGTTATCGATGCGCCGGCCCGCAATATAGACCTCACCACTGTCGGGCTTGTCGAGTCCGCCAATCGCGTTGAGCAAAGTCGTCTTGCCACCGCCCGACGGCGCCGAAAGACAGACGAAACCGCCCTCTTTGATTTCAATGCTGACGTGGTCGAGGGCTTTGATGTCCACTTCGCCCTGACGATAGGTTTTGCACAAGTCAATGCAGCGTACTGCAGTCATGATCAGACCTTTGTTATTGCTTCGATCGGTTCGTAGTGTGCGGCGCGCCATGCCGGCGACAGACTCGCAAGAAAACCGAGCAAGAGAACGACGACATTCGCCAGAATGACATCGGAAAGCAGAAGTTCAGGATAGAGAACACTCGACATGCCCCACATATCCAAGCCTTCACCAACGATCGAGATATCGATGCCATCCTTGATCGGCTGCACGCTCGCCCACGACAGCGCCGTGCCGATGGCCAGCCCGATTGCGAGCAGCAGCGAGGATTCGACGACAATCTGGCCCAATATGTTGATGGGTCGCATCCCGAGCGCGAGCATCAGCCCGATCTCGCGCACGCGCTCGAACACGGCCATCACCAGCGTATTGACGAGGCCGAATGACAGCGCCAGGAAGATCACGATGATCCAGACCAGCACGAAACCGTCCATGACGCCGAGCATTGATCCAAGGTAAGGATCGAGCTCGAACCAGCGCTTGACCTCGCCGCGGCCATCGATGAGTTCGACGGTCTTGTTGTACTCGGCTTCTACGTTGCGGTAGTCATCGGCGAGAACGACGAGCTCGGATACCTGATCACCGATACCCAGCAACTTCTGCACCGTGGTCTTACCCGCGAAGACGTAGTTCTCTTCAAACGCTTTGATATTCGCCTTGAATAGCCCGACAACGCGGAATCCCCGATCTGCGATATCGTTGTCGGGATTCTGGCTCATCAGGACGATGCGCTTGCCCACCTTCGTGTTCAGCGTTTCAGCCAGCTTTTGACCGATTACGATGCCCGAGTCGTCGGCAGACTGCAGGAAGCGGCCCGTGACCTCGTCGTAGTCGACGAACGTCAGGCCGCGCTCATACATGGGATCGACACCGAGCAAAGTCACGCCGCGAGAATCGTATTCGCTGGTGATGACCGCCGGCACGCGGACGCGCGTCGCCCACTTGACGAACCCGCCCGAGCTGAAGCGCGCGGACAGATCCGCGTCATTGACAGCAATCAGGTTCGCTACGCTTGGGTCGTCGCGATAATCGGGATGGTGTACCTGCACGTGCCCGGGCAACGCGCTGATGCCGTCCCTGACCACGTCGGTAACCATGCCGCGCATCAACGCGGTCATGAAAATCATGGCCCAGGTGCCCAGCACGACAGCCATGAGCATAATCAGCGTGCGCCGGTGCTTGCGCCACAGGATACGCCAGGCCAGCCGGAAAAGTATCGCCAGCCTGTGCATCAGACGGCCCTCATTGCTTCGACGGGGTGCAGCCGGTGCAGCCGCAGCGCCGGGTAGACGGCCGCAAGCAGCGTAAACAGAAACACGACTGCCGGGCCGATGAGCAAGGTCAGCGGCGAGACTTGCGGGAAGAATCGTGCCGGCAGATTAAACTTCGACGCCAGCTCTTCCATGCCGGGGTAGGCGAAACCGTTGACGCTGAACCATGCCGTGACCAGACCGCCGAGAATCGCGCCGAGCACGAGTCCGAGCAGGCCCATAATGGCTGTCTCGAGAAGCACAAGACGCCCGAGTCGCCCTGGCGTCAGTCCGAGCGACATGACGATGCCGAATTCATGCGTGCGTTCGAGCACCGACATCAGCTGGGTATTGAGCACGCTGAACGCGACAAGAATGACCAGAATGCCGTACATGAAAAAAGCGCTGCTGATATCCGCTTTGATCGCCTGCTTGAGTCCGGGCTGCAAAGCATCCCAGTCGTAGACAACAAGATTTTGTCCGGACGGCAACAGCGACTCGACCTGTTTTTGCAGTTCGGCGACGCCATCGATGCCGCCTGCGTTGATGACGATTTGATGGCCGCTGCCCTCCATATAAAAAACGTCCTGGAACAGGCCGAGCGGAATTTCGGTGATACTGCGATCGAAGTCGGCAATGCCGCTGTCGAAGATGCCGACGATGTCGACGACGACGGCAGCGAAGGAACCATCGCGACCGCTGCCGAGCAGGGTCAGTTCATCACCGAGGCCAACACGCAGATTTCGTGCCAGCGCCGCGCCAATGATGATCTCGGCCGAATCGATGGCCCCAAGGTAACGGCCTTCGGACACCAGACCCGGAATTGTGGAGACGTCCGGCTCAAATTCGGGCTCGACGCCAAAGACCGCGATGCCGTAACTGCGTTCCTCGCTGGAAACGAGCGCGAATGCGGTAGCGCGCGCCGCGATGCTAACGCCCGGCAGTTCAGCGCGCAGTGACTCCGCGAGCGGCACAACATCGGCGACAGTCTGACGCATCTTCTGGTCGTCTTTGTACCCCGGCGCCTGAATCTGCAGATGCCCTGTAAATGCCTGCAGGGTGTTGTCGATCATGAGCCCGTACATGCCGAATTGCAGCGAGATCATGAACACGAGCAAGGTGTTTGAAAACATCATCGCGGCGGTCGTCAGCCACGTGCGCCGTGGATGTCGCCAAAGATTGCGCCAAGCCAGGCGAAAGACGAGGTTCACGGGGTTCAGTCTCTGGGGTTGCGTAGATTTGATAGTGTAAACAGACTGTCCTGAAGTTCTACTTCGTAATTTACTGACACGACCTTGATCTCGGTCCACTCATCGGGCGCCTCGACCTTACCCATGCGCTGACGCTGAGCGATAACTCGCCCACCCATCTCGCCGATCTCGAGCGACGTCAGCATTTTTATGAGCTCGTCATCCTGATCATAAAATTTGTGCGTCAGGAC
>CAMYMP010000077.1 GCA_947259435.1 uncultured Woeseiaceae bacterium | reverse complement strand
ATCGGTGAGGTCATCGTGCCGCAGCTGACCAAGCGCGGCGTACCGCTGCCGATTGCCGTCGCGGCGTCGGTGAAAATCGTTATCGTGACGGCCGCGTGTGCGTCCTTCACGCTGATCGGGCAGCTGATCAGTGAAGGCGGCTTCGACGCGATACCGTGGAATCTCGTCGCGTACACGATCCCGGGCGTTTTGATCGGCGGACAGATCGGGCCGCGCCTGCAGAGCCACGTGTCGCACCGCGTTATGGAGTACTCGATCAGCGCGCTGTTCATCGTGCTGGCTGCGGCCATGGCCCTGGTTGGCTTGCGCAAGCTCGGCATCACCTGAGCCCGGGTAGCGCCACAGGCGCAGGGCGGCCCAAATCCTCGCCGAAATTGTAAGCGCTTTCATTTCTTCCTGGCAGGGTGCAGGCTTTTTCGTCGCGGTGTAACCACATTACTCATATGGGTAAAAGTCCTTTAAATCAGTAGATTAGCCGATTGCGGCACCTGTAAGTGCGCCAGTTGTTGAAAGCTCGCCACAAACCTTTGTTACAAAATACGGGTTGACGACCACGGGGAACCTGAGGTACTTTTAGAAAAGTAAGCGCTTACATTTCTATCAAAAAACGCATCAATTCAAGAAATCCGATCGGGGGATCTCGCATGAAAGACCAGAATTTCACCAAGACTCCATTAGCTGCGGGAGTAGCATTGGCGCTCGGCGCGACTGCGTACACGCCGGCACAGGCGCAGGAAGCCATAGAAGAAATCGTCACTGTCGGCATCCGTGGCAGTCTCCAGTCTTCAATGATCCAGAAGCGCGACTCACAAGGCGTGTCGGACGGCATCATCTCGGAAGATATCGGTAAATTCCCCGACACCAATCTCGCCGAGTCGCTGCAGCGAATCACCGGCGTGTCGATCGATCGCACAGAGATCGGCGAGGGCTCGCGGGTAACGGTTCGTGGTGTCGGCCCCAATTTCAATCTGGTCACGCTGAATGGCCGGCAGATGCCGGGCACCACGATTGAAGGAGGATCCGCGTCTTCCTCCCGGTCTTTCGACTTTGCCAATCTCGCTTCCGAGTCGGTTGCTGCGATAAACATCTACAAAACCAGTCAGGCTCGCCTCCCGTCCGGCGGCCTGGGCGCGACGGTCGATATCAAGACGGCGCGGCCGTTAGACAACGCGGACATGGTACTGAGTGTTGGTGCGAAGGCCGTGTTGGATAGTTCTGTCGAGAACGGTGACAGCGCTACGCCGGAACTCTCCGGCATTTTCAGCAATACCTTTGCAGACGGCAAGATTGGCGTCGGTATCACGGCGAGCTACCAGGACCGGAACCTCGGCTATAACCAGGCCGGCGCATCAAGCGGTTTCCGGACAAATATCGGCGACGGCTCCTGCTGTGGCTGGGGCAACCTGCCGGATGAAGGCAGTAACGGCACGACGACCACCAATCGGCCAAGCGGCCCCTACCAGGTACCGCAGAACCTGGCCTACACGTTCAACGATATTCAGCGCGAGAGGACGAACGGTCAGTTGGTGCTGCAATTCGCGCCAAGCGACACCGTGACCGCGACGCTCGATTACACCTACTCGGAAAACGAGATTCTGACGCAGCGCGCAGAGCTTTCAGCATGGAATGGATTCAGTCCGACGACGATTTCGAGCTGGACCGATGGTCCGGTCGCAGGACCCATCTCTTACTCGGAAGTTCGTGACCCACTCGATATAAATAACCCCGACCCCAATGGCGACTTCGGTGGTAATACCGGCAACTATGGCATCAACCATCAGCTGGATTCCATTGGCCTAAACCTCGAGTGGGACCCCAGTGACAACCTCGCCTTGGCGCTGGACTATCATTCGTCTAAGTCCGAGTCCGGGCAGGCAAGTCAATATGGTACCGGAAACGCCGTTGGTTTCTTCGGCTTCTACCGCGGCACCACGACCACCCACTGGGACAAGGATTTTCCAGTCTTTGAAGTGGAGCTTGCGCCGGGCACAACAGGCATCGATCCGGCACAAACGTTTACCACCGGATCCGCGTTCCGCAATGGCTACTCCGTGAATGAAGTCGATCAGATACATTTGAGCGGCAGCTATTTCTTCGATGACGACGCCTACAGCCTCGACTTCGGCGTGATGCTCACGGAAGTCGATAATCAGTCTGCATTTGCAACGGTGCAGGCCGATACCTGGGGCGGCGCCGGCTCTCCGGCCGATTACGACGATTCCCTCTTCCAGGTGGATAATGTCAGAAAATATTTCAGCAATATTCCGGGCTCCAGTGATAACCGCTTATTCAACGAGTTCATCCGGGTGGACTTCGACAATGCGATAGACGCAGCGAGGGCGGCGGTAGCACCGTTGAGTCGCTGGGGAGCAACCCGTGATTGGGATACCGATTTGCGCACCGTGGAAGAGTCCACGGCGGCCTACTTGCAGTTCAACGCAAGTTTCGACATCGGTGACAAGCCTGCCAATCTGTCGGCAGGCGTGCGTTATGAGCAAACGGACGTTACATCCCAGGCTCTGGTGCCGGTCCCGCAATACATCGAGTGGGCAGCTGCGAACGAGTTTAGTGTCATAACCGCGGGCAGCGACTTTACGAAGCTCAAAGGTGACTATGACTACGTGCTGCCAAGCCTGGATTTCAACGTCGAAGTTGCCGAAGATATGATTCTCCGGCTCGGTTACAGCGAGACGATTGGGCGCCCGGGCTGGAGTGACATCCAGGGTGGGCAGACACTTGCTAATCTGGTGCGAATAGATTTCGGTAGCGGAAACCAGGGCGATCCGGGCTTGCTGCCGCTGGAATCAACTAATATCGATCTTTCGTTCGAGTGGTACTACGGTACGGGAAGCTATTTTTCCATCAGTTACTTTGACAAGGACATCGACAACTACGTTTCCATCGGGACCGAAACGGGAACGCCATTCGATCTGCCGCACCCGGGTGCGGGCGCCAGATACGATGAGGCGAATGCCGCGACGGGCGGCATCGGCGATAACGATGCTATTCGACAGTATATATTCGACAATTACGGCGGCACGCCCGAAGTCGACGAGGCAGCGGGCACAATCCGCGGCATCGCCGGAGAAGATCCACCATTCGAGTTCACTATTTCGGTGCCCGTGAACGCGGGGACAGAAGGTGTCGACGGCTGGGAACTCGCCATTCAGCATTTTCTCGGTGACACCGGATTCGGCTTTAGTGCCAACTACACGTTAGTCGATGCTGATAATTCATACGACATTACGGACCCGAAC
The DNA here is from genome assembly GCA_947259435.1 of uncultured Woeseiaceae bacterium. The sequence continues at coordinate 4,757 of CAMYMP010000077.1, read as the reverse complement.
CAGCAGTTTGTCCTCGAGGGCATCAGCGATTCCGCGAACCTCGTCGTGTTCTTCGAGAACGAAGATTGGTCGACGCGACTTGCCTATAACTGGCGCGATGAATACCTGATCGGAAGGTTTGACGGCGCGGGTGCGGCGAACCCCCACTTCGTGGAAGCGTATGGGCAGTTGGACGGGAACGTAAGTTACAACGTCAACGACCAGCTGACGGTCTTTGTTGAAGGCATCAACCTCACAGATGAGTACACTCGCTCGTTCTACCGCACATCGAACGCCGCTGCATTTGTCACGCAGACGGGTCCTCGGTACATGATCGGCGCACGGTACGATTTCCAATAGAGATGTCTGGAGTGTATTGACGCATTCATAACAGCTGTTATGAGAAAAAGCCGCTGAAATCAGCGGCTTTTTTCTATAGTAAATGCCGAGCTTGCTGATAGACTCATTGACGGTGCCAATGTCGATCACGCGTGAAGGCCGAGCATGACAAACCACGTTTTATTGAATAACGTCGATCACAAAGACCTCAAAGTGATCACGGCGAGGTCGGCAGAGTATGGGGACAACATACAGTCCGCGATCACGTTTTCCTGGGAATTCCGCAGCATCCAGGCACACTATCCGATCTTTTTCAGAAAAGGCGCAGAGCCCGGAGAATTTGCCGCTGTCGCCTTGTTCGGTTTTGAAGACAAGGAAAACCTTTTTTTGAGCGATGCAGGGTGGGATGCGCATTACATCCCCCTGACCGTGGAGCGCGAGCCGTTCCTGATAGGGTTTCAGCAGTCGGCGGGAAGCGATGGTTCCGAAAAAGAGCCAGTCATCCACGTAGATATGGATAGTCCGCGAATCAGCGCCAGCGAGGGAGAAGCCGTATTCCTGGCGCATGGCGGTATCAGCGAGTACCTGGAACGCATCAACTCGATCCTGAATACGATCAACGAGGGCTACGGCGTGCACCAGCTGTTTGTGAAGGAATTGGTGGAACGCGACTTGCTGGAGTCGGTCGCGCTGGACATCGAACTCAATAACGGCTCGAAGAATCGGCTGATGGGTTTCCACACGATCAATGAAGATGCGCTGGGAGAGCTCGATGGCGAAGCACTTGGGAGTTTGAACGAGAAAGGATTCTTGTTGCCTATCTACATGGCGATCGCATCACTCTCGAATATTCGCACGCTCATTCACAAGAAGAACGCGTTGCTCGAGCAATAAGCGCACACGGATATGCTCGAGGTTGACCAAACAGTCAAGGTGGTGCAGGGCGTGCGGGCCGATGCAGTCCCTGCCGAGATCCTGGTCTCGACCGAGCCATTGCTCCTGAAGGGCCTGGTCGCCGACTGGCCATTCGTGAAGGCGGGCAGGGAGTCAGTGTCTGCGGCCGCCCGGTATCTCCTTGATTTCTATGCCAATGCGACAATCGGCGTTTGCTGTGCCCCGCCAGAGAGGGGGGGGCGGCTCTTCTATAACGATGACATGTCGGGCTTCGACTATGACCAGGGCACGGCCAAACTCGATCAGGTGCTCACTGAGATCCTAAGGTACGAAAACGTCGACAAAGCGCCTTCGTATTACGTCGGATCGACGACCATTGACACCTGCCTGCCGGGCTTTCGGACCGACAATGACATCGCGTTCGGCGACGTAAATCCACTGGCCAGCATCTGGCTGGGTAACCGATCACGCATTGCCGCGCACTGGGATCTGCCCGACAACCTGGCGTGTTGTGCCGTCGGGCAGCGGCGTTTTACCTTGTTTCCCCCCGAACAGCTGAAAAACCTCTACGTCGGTCCGCTGCATCTCACGCCTGCCGGGCGGGAGATAAGCCTGGTGGACTTTCACAATCCGGACTTCGAAAAATATCCGAAGTTTCGCGAGGCGCTAAAGAGCGCGCAGGTAGCGGTAATGGAAGCCGGTGACGCACTGTTCATTCCGAGCATGTGGTGGCACCACATCGAGGGTCTGGACGACTTCAATGTGCTGGTAAACTACTGGTGGCGACGGTCCCCGGACTACATGGGTTCACGCGATCCTGACCATTCGCGATCTGCCACATGAGCAGCGCAAGGTATGGCACGACATCTTCAAGCATTACGTGTTCAGCGCTGACGACAGCACGTTCGAGCATATTCCGGAAGGGGCCCGGGGCCAGTTGGCGCCGATTGACGAGCAGATCGCGAGAATGCTGCGAGCAGATCTGCTGAACAAACTTAACCGCTAATCCTAACGCGCAGAACAGATACAGGACCAAAATGAATAGCGAAGGCATAAAGAAAGTCGTTATCGCAGGAGGCGGGACTGCCGGCTGGATGGTCGCGGCATTAATGTCGAAGACCATGGGTAAGGTCATCGATATCAGCCTTATCGAATCCGACGAAATTGGTACGGTAGGCGTTGGTGAGGCAACCATCCCGCCGATCGTAAGGTATCACAAGCTGTGCCAGATAAGCGAACCGGAATTCATGGCCGCCGTACAGGCGACATTCAAGCTTGGCATATCCTTCGAAAACTGGCGCGATGTAAACGAAGACTATATCCATTCTTTCGGCAATACCGGTACAGATCACTGGAGTGCCGGGTTCCAGCACATATGGCTGAGCGGGCATCGGAAAGGAATTGCGACTGACTACGGCGATTACTGTCTCGAATTGCGTGCCGCTGAGGAGAATAAGTTCGCCCATTTGCCGAAGAACGGGCTCAACTATGCGTTTCATATCGACGCCACGCTGTACGCAAAATTCCTAAGAAAGCTCAGCGAGGAAAACGGCACGGTACGCACCGAAGGCAAGATCGTTAAGGTCAATACAGATCCGGATTCAGGGTTCATAAGGTCCCTTACGCTCGATTCCGGCAAGGAGATTGACGGCGATCTTTTTATCGATTGCACGGGTTTCCGCGGGCTGCTCATCGAGCAAACACTGCACGCGGGGTACGAGGACTGGTCACACTGGCTGCCTTGTGACAGCGCGGTCGCAGTGCAGACTGAATCGACAGGCCCGGCAATACCGTACACGCGAGCAATTGCACGCGAAGCCGGCTGGCAGTGGCGCATTCCCCTGCAGCATCGGGTTGGCAACGGAATCGTGTACTGCAGTCGTTATATCAGCGACGAGGATGCCAGGGAAACGCTGCTCGCAAACGTCGAAGGCGAGTTGCTTACGGAGCCGCGCGTAATCAAATTTCGCCCTGGCCAACGGTTGAAACAGTGGAGCAAGAACTGTGTTGCGATGGGGCTTGCCAGTGGCTTCCTCGAGCCGCTCGAATCGACCAGCATTCACCTTATTCAAAGAAGTGCGATTCGTCTCATGCAGATGTTCCCGCAAGGCAGAATCGAACAGACGGATATCGACGAATTCAATAAGCAAGCGCGTTTCGAGATCGAGACTATCCGCGACTTCATCATCCTGCACTATTGCGTAACGAACCGTCAGGATACGCCGTTCTGGCGCTACTGCCGCAACATGGAAATTCCCGAGACGCTGGCGCATCGAATCGAGCTTTTCAAACGTACCGGCCGGGTGTTCAGATTGGCGAATGAGTTGTTCGCAGAAAATTCCTGGCTGCAGGTCATGCTTGGACAGGGTATCGTGCCCGATCACTATCATCCGGTCGTTGATGTAATGGATGACGAGGAACTCGGCAGGTTCCTGGGGGAAATCAAGTCCAACGTCAACGCAACGGTTTCGCAGCTGCCCGATCATCACGCGTACATTCAGGAATACTGCAAGTCTGAGCGCTAGACGCCCGCGCAGCCGAATACACCTGAAAGTGCTCCGTAACCAACTGAAAGTTCCGGAATTTCGCTTTGAATGTTGGGCCCGTACGAGATAAGATGTAAGCGCTTACACCATAACAAAAATTATCGGCGGCCAAGGCATCTATGGCGACTATTTACGAAGTATCCAAGCTGGCAGGCGTGTCGCTCGCGACGGTCTCGCGCGTGATGAACGACAGCGGTCGGGTCAGCGACAAGACCCGGGAAAAAGTCCTGGCCGCGATGCGCGAACTGAACTACCGGCCAAACACGATCGCCCAGTCTCTGGCTTCGAACCGGTCGAACTGTGTCGGCGTTCTGGTCTCAGAGGTGTACGGACCGTTCTTCGGTGCAATGTTGAGTGGCATAGAATCGGAACTGCGCAGTGCGGGCAAGCTCGCAATGTTTGCGACCGGACACAGTGATGAAGCCCAGGAACTGGAAGCCATAAAGTTTCTGCTCGATCGCAACTGTGATGCGCTGATCCTGCACGTCGAAGCCCTGTCGGACGAATACCTGCTCGAGCAGAAAGATGGCGTGCTGCCGTTCGTCGTCATGAACCGGGCTGTCTCAGGGCTGGAAGACAACTGCATAAGCGTGAACAACGAACAAGGCGGTTTCCTCGCAACGAATATGTTGCTCGAGATGGGCCATCGGGATATTGCGTATATTTCCGGGCCGCTAACGTGGGGCGATGCGATTGCGCGGTTGGCAGGCCACAAGCGTGCGCTGCGGGAGCACGGCCGGCAATTCGATGAACGCCTGATGGTCGAGGGCGACTATCATGAAATTTCCGGCGGTAACGGAATGACGCAGCTGTTGCAACAAGGACTTCCGTTCACGGCGGTGGTTTGCGCGAACGATGAGATGGCTGCCGGGGCCATGGACATGATTCGCGCACGGGGGATGTCCATGCCGGATGACATGTCGATTGTCGGTTTCGATAACTCCCCGTTTAGCCGCTACCTGCATCCGAAGCTATCCACGGTAAATTTTCCGGTTGAAG
>CAMYMP010000076.1 GCA_947259435.1 uncultured Woeseiaceae bacterium | reverse complement strand
GAGGCCGAGGAAATCACCACTGCCACCGATCACCTTGGCTGTACCCAGCGCACCCGGGCCGTCTGTAATGTTCCCATTCCAGATGCCGCGCCAGTTGTCACCCGAATTCCAGTGCGCCGGTATAACGATGTCGCGCAGGTAGCTCCAGTAGTTCTCGCTCTGCTCAACGAACAGGCTGCCCCTGCCTGGCAAATAGATATGCCATACGCTATCGACTATCATCTTGCCGCCGAGGATACTCGTGCGCTCGGAATCCGACGAGAATTTGACGCCAACGCCGACTCTCTGATTGCGGCTGTCGAAAAGTACCGTCGTCATTGCATCGGTATTGCGAATCGGCGGTTCCCAGAGTTGCAGTACTTTGGCGGGATGCGGTGCAATCTGCGACTCGCCGTTGTTCGTATACAGCAACGCATCGGTGTTGACAGCCGAGTAGTTGAGAGCAATCAGATCGTTGTCCGTCACGGACAAAGGTGACAGTCTGTTTTGCGTAGTGAACGGATTGTAATAAAGAAACGCGAAAAAGATGGCCACGCCGGCGAGCATGCCCACAAACAGGGAGAGCAGGTATTTCATTCGACGACCTCCTCTTCTTCGAACTCCGTCGAAACAAGCGCTGTGAGAAGTTCAATACGACCGGACGTTGCATCGTCGGAATCTGCGGTGTTGGCAATCCAACGCTCGCTGATTGATCCGCGCAGCGTGGCGAACTCGCGCGTGCCACTGAGCGTTTCGCCAATCCGCTGCCCGTCGCCGACCGGCTTGGTCTGCATCGCGATATAGATTGAACCCCGCGCGGGTAAGTGCAGTGCCCATTCAATGATGTCACCGGAGTCGGGATCGCTGGCCGCGAGCCGGCTGGCAACGCCCACAACAGAATCTTTGCTGTTACGTATTTTGAAAAGCTCGGAGCGCAGATTCGCAAACTGCTCATCACTGGGCCACTCGAGGCCTGCCGGCAGTGGATTCTGCTGGGCGGGCGCGCCGATCAGGATGCGATCCGTAGGCACGTTGATGTGAAACGACTCACTATTGGTCCCGTTCGGTTGCACGGCGATCAGCGAATGTTCCCGGTATAGATCGACGAGCGGAAAGTAATACAGCGCGGCGCCGGCTATCGCCAAGCCGAGGAGAATTCCCGCAATGAAGGTCCTGAACATCACCCAAGTTTAGTTAAATTGGCGTTACGGTCCTACTCCGCGCCACCAATTTGTGACGGAACGCACATAAGTGCAGACTTCGACATCATGACGATGCCAATTTGCCTATGGTCGGGGCCGCGAAACGTGTCAACAGCGCTGATGTACAGCTTTGCGCAGCGTAGCGACATCCGCGTCGTCGATGAGCCCTTGTATGGCCACTACCTGCGTATTTCCGGCGCCGACCATCCGGCTCGAGACGAAATACTCGCCACAATGAATTGTGACGGCGACGAGGTCATGCGTGAGCTGCTAGGTCAGCAGTCGAATCGACAGGCGACGCGTCTCTTCATCAAGCATATGGCGCACCATCTGCTCGAGATCGACCTCGGTTTCCTGCGGCAGACGTGCAACATTTTTTTGGTACGAGACCCGCGCGAAATGCTGCCATCGTTGACCATTCAGGTGCCGAACGCGCAGCTCGCCGATACCGGACTGGATCGCCAATGGCGCCTGTTTGCGGACCTGCGGGACTCCGGCCAGAGTCCTGCGGTTCTGGATTCGCGTGAGCTTTTGCTGGATCCATCCGGTGTGTTAGGCGCACTGTGCGAGCACATCGGCCTCGGGTTCTCTGATGCCATGCTCAGCTGGCCCGCCGGGCCGCGCCCCGAGGACGGTATCTGGGCACCACACTGGTATCACGCGGTGCATCGGAGCACGGGTTTTACCGCCTACCAGCCGAAACGCGATTTTCCTGATCGTCTCAAGCCACTGTTGGCCGAGTGCGAACCGTGGTATGAGCGATTGTACGAACAATCCATTCGCGCAAGAAACAGCGAGGACAAGTAGATGAGCCTGCCCGATTCACGCAACCTCGATATCGTGATCTTCGTCAATGGCGAACTGCTGCCGCGCAGTGCGGCCAAGGTGTCGGTGTTCGACAGCGCCGTTCAAGGCGGGGATGCCGTTTGGGAGGGGCTGCGCGTCTACGAAGGTCGAATCGCCGCGCTCGAAGAACACCTGCAGCGTCTGCAAAACTCCGCCAAGGCTCTTGCCTTCGAAGGCGTACCGTCATTCGAGGAAATCCGCGATGCAATTTTTTGCACGCTGGAGGCAAACGGTATGCGGAACGAAACTCATATACGGCTTACGCTGACGCGAGGCGAGAAGTTGACCTCAGGAATGAACCCGCGATTCAATCAGTTGGGCTGCACACTGATAGTTCTTGCAGAATGGAAGCCCCCGGTCTACTCGGAAAACGGCATTCGTGTCGTTACAGCCTCGACGCGCCGCAACACACCGCAATGCCTGGACTCCAAAATTCATCATAACAACCTGCTCAATAATATCCTCGCGTCTATCGAAGCGAATGTCGCTGGCGTGGACAGCGCGATAATGCTCGACGTACACGGCTTCATTTCCGAGACCAACGACACGAATTTGTTTCTTGTCAAGAACAAGCTTGTCTTCACGCCCCACGCCGACAGCTGTTTGCCGGGCCTGACGCGGCAGATGATCCTGGACATCTGCGGTCGACACGATATTGCTGCAGTGGAGAGAAACCTGTCGCTGACCGAGCTATATACGGCTAACGAAGTTTTTACGAGCGGCACCATGGGCGAGCTGACGCCCGTTCTCGAAGCCGATGGCCGTCAGATTGCTGATGGCAAGGCAGGTGAGATGACGAGGTTGCTGCAACGGCTGCACCGCGAATATGCTTTTGAGAGCGGCACGCCGTTGCCTTTCTAGTTCAATCCGAACGAAAGTAATTCGCGAGATACTCGTCGAAGCTGATTGCGTCACTTGCCTCGATCGTCTTTTGTTCTTCGATAGAACGCGCGGCTTCCTGCTCGAATTCCTTTTGCCGCGATTCAGGCAGCCCTGCGATGGACGCAAAATAATCCCGGTGGCCTTGCGCGACGGATAACGCATATTCGAAGAAGCTGCACCGCTCAGTCGTAAGGGCCTCGAGCAACTGTGCCGACGGTGTGGCCGCCGGATCGTCGACCAGTTCCTGCATCAATCGCACTGCCTGCGAGTAACTCTCTCCACCTTCGCCCGTATCGATTAACTCTGCGATGGCGGACACATTATGCAGAATCTCGTGCGCCCAGCTGGCGAGGGTCACTTCGGCCCCATCCCGAGCGAGCCGGAGCTCCGGATCGCGCCCGTGCTTGGCGGTCGCGGACTGGTTTTGGCTGCATTCGCTGTTTGACGTGTCGTCGAGGAGTGCGCTGTCTTCAAGCAGGCAATAGATCAGGAACGCCTCGATGAACCGCATCGTATTCTGATTCACGCCGGCCGGATCACTGATGTTGATGTCGAGTGAGCGGATCTCCACGTACTCGATCCCGCCCCGCCGCAGCGCGGCGGTCGGTCGCTCACCTGATCTGGCCACGCGTTTGGGCCGGATCGGACTGTAATATTCATTCTCGATTTGCAGGCGATTAGCCGACAATTGCCTGTACTGACCGTTGACCTTGACGCCAATGTCCTCGTAGTCGGGTTCCGGCGTTCTTATTGCATTACGCAGGTCGCGGATGTAACCGTCCAGGCTGTTCAACGAGATGTTGATGCGCGATTGATTCTGGTTGCTGTAGCCAAGATCGCTCATTCTGAGCGACGTCCCGAACGGCTCGTACCAGGTGTCTTGACTCAATGACGACATGTGCAGATCCGATCCACCACCGAAGGACTTGCACATCGCCGGTGACGCACCGAACAGATACAGGATGAGCCAGCCGAAGCGCCGGAAATTGCGCACAAGACCGAGATACTGTTCGGAACGAAAGTCGTCTTCTTTCCGATCATCGCCGATTATCCCCTGGTAGTAGGGCCAGAACGCCTCGGGCAACGAGTAGTTGAAGTGCACGCCGGCGATTGTCTGCATATGTCGGCCATAACGATATCCAAGCCCACGCCGATAGCTCGTCTTCATCTGCGCTACGTTCGAGGAGCCGTAGCGCGCCAGAGGAATGTCCGCGTCCGCTGGAATTCTGCACGGCATGCTTGCGGCCCAGAGCAGCTCATCGTCAAGTCGCGCATAAGTGAACTGATGAATATCGCAAAGAAACCGCAGCGCCTCCCAGGTACTCGCATAAGCGGGCGTGACAAATTCAAGCAGAGCCTCGGAAAAGTCTGTTGTGACGTACCGGTTCGTCAATGCCGAGCCGAGACCGGCCGGATGCGGCGTCCGCGACAGATATCCGTCCATGTCGAGACGCAGCGACTCCTTTTCGATTCCTTTGCGGCCGCCGGCCAAAAACCCTGCGTCGCCGGCGGCGAGTGCGTTCAGACGCTTGTCGAATCCCTTGCTCAAATCGACCTTCTTTGTCGGACGCGTGATCGCCGCTGGCGAAATGCGCTTTGCCCAGCTGGTTGTTTTACCATAAGCGCGTGCAAGCCAACATAGCCCTTGGTAGTCTGGGTATTAACCATGCATTCGGGTACGCGCAAATTTGTAGCCTGTTCTGCGGTTCTTGCCGCCGCACTTTTGTTGGCTGAACCGGCCGCAGCGTTTCGCTGTGGCAGCAAACTGGTCGTCGATGGCATGCACGAGATGCAGGTAATCGCCGCGTGTGGCGAACCCACGACGAGACGGCACCTGGGATATGCGGTGCGCAGTGTCAGTATCTACTCACGGCCATTGTCGCCGGGCTGGACCCGATCTTACTTCCCGGGATACGGCACGTTCAGTGAGGAAGTCGTCGTCACCGAATTTGTGTACAACTTCGGACCGCGCAAGTTTATGCGTCGCCTGCGATTCGAAGGCGGTGTGCTCGTCACCATCGACACGATTGGCCGTGGCTACGTCGACAAAAGCCGCTGATTCCTGAATTTGCGCGAGACTGAAGGTACTATTCGCTCTGGCGCTCCGAATCCATCCACGGGACCCTGATTCATGAAAGACGCTCGATTGCGACGACTGCGCGACCGCTCATCCGGCGCCGCAACGATTATTAACGATGGCTGCAAAATCTCCGGGGTGATGACGGGCTCCGGCAGCTACCTGATAAACGGTGAAATCGAGGGTGACTGCGATCTTGACGGTACCGTCACGCTCGCCCCGAATGGCTTATGGAAAGGCACGATCAAGGCCGCCGACGTTATCGTCGCGGGACACGTGGCAGGAGATATCGTTGCCACCGGCAAGGTCGAAATTGCGGACACCGCACGGATCACAGGCACCGTGACAGCCGAAGCGATCGCTGTCGCCGAAGGCGCTGTTGTGGAAGGGGTTATGAAAACAAACGGGCCCGGCGAACCGCTGGAGTTCGTTGAAAAGCGGCAGGACGATTGAGCCTCGAATAGCTATATCTGTACTATTTCTCCCATATAAGTTGTATTTTTAGCCTTGTTGGATACCTACTTGCCAGAGCATATTCCCGATGCAATGAAAAATCGCACTCAGGCTGATCTGCTCATGGAGCAATTTGGC
>CAMYMP010000075.1 GCA_947259435.1 uncultured Woeseiaceae bacterium | reverse complement strand
GTTTGCGCCGTAAGTGCAAAATTCGGGGTCGCATACCAGCGTACGCCGATGCCGCCTGCCACAGCTCCCGTATCGTCGTCGAACCCGGCCGCATCCTGGCTAACCGTGCCAAGTCCCAGGTGGCCAAACATTTCCCAGCCGCTCGGCCCAAACGGAATGATGCCGACTGCATGAACAGATAATGCCGAGACGTCGATATTAACCGTCTCAATGTCGCTCAATGTGAACGACCCGAAGTTCTGATAGCGGGCTTCAACCGCGAAGTGCTTGAAGAACTTGTAGCCACCGAACAACTGCAGAGACGTATCCGTGTCGTCAAAGGACAACCCGAAAAACGCGCCATCATCATCATAGACTGATGCGCCCAAGCCGCCACCAAAATACGGGCCATCGGCAGGAGGTTCTGCCGCGTAGGCCGCGCCGCTCAATGTCAGTAGCGCGACCCAAAAAGTAATTTTGTGCAACATGATCTTTCCTCGATATATTTGTTGATTTGCAAGCTATCATGAAGCCTAAATGCAATCCGGTAGCAAGTCACACAAATCTATAACTTCAGAGTTCCTAATGCGACAGTTCGTGAAGACCATTTTGGCGCTTGCCGTTATCTGTCTGGCATCTGGCGCCGCGCACTCGGACGAGCTCAAGATTATCGTCTATGGTGCGACCGGCAAGGTCGGAACTCACGTCGTGGATGAGGCGCTAGCGCGAGGCCATACGGTTACAGCCGTATCGCGTGAGCCGTCGAGCATTCAACAACACCATCCGAATCTCTCTGCAGTAAAGGGTGACCTTCTGGATTCGGACAGCATCGCCAGTCTCGTCGCTGATCAGGACGTCGTCATCATTTCGGTACGCGGGATTCTCGGTAAATCGAAAAAGCCCGAGAACGCACTGCAGAGGGTGGCGGTGGAGAAGGTGGTCGAGGTATTGCGAATTATGGGCGAGGCCTCACCGCGTCTGATTCATGTGGGCGGCTCTGGCACTCTCGAAGTCAAGCCAGGCGTTCTTTGGGCGGACAGGTTACTTCGCTGGAAGGTGTTCGTCCCAAAGAGCCTCGAGCTGGAGATCCGCGGCCAGGTTCTGGCCCTCGAGTATCTGCGCACGATCGACGACGTCAAGTGGACCTACGCGACGCCCGCGAAAAACTTCACAAAATGCCGCGCATGTGCGGGAGCGCTTCTCGGTCGCTTATTAGTCTTTTGTATCGGCGCCGACGCGATAGCGGAACCCGATTCCGACCGCGTAGACGTCGGGACTGTATGGCTCAGCGCCGAGGCTCAGGACGACCGGTATCGTCGCTACCCTGACGCCCTCCAATGCCCAGTCTTCGGCTTTGAAGCGCTGATACAGTAGATTCAGGTTCAACTCGAGCCGCTCGGACTGCTGATACGATAGCCTGAACCGCAGGTAGTCAAGCACGGACTCCAGCTCAGGGAACTCGCTCGGACCGCCGAGCGCGGAGTCGACGATGATTTCTGACGCGCCATCGGAACGCAGGTAGTCCATTTGCAGATCGACTTTTTCGGCCAGGTTGCGAATATGAAATCCGAGGCCAACCGTCGTGAAGTCATCGTCGTGCGTCGCACTCCAGTCGGGTGCCGCGAATGCCTCGCTGCCGCTCTGCCTGGACTCGATGTCTTCGAGCCCGGCCGTCACGTACAGCGACGCATTCTCGGAGATCGTCCAGTTGAAATCGGCTGCAACGCGCAGTTCTTCGCCGCTCGTGATGCCGAGTTCTGAATCGGTGTAACTGTCGTCGGCATACAGGGCATTGAGCGTCACCGAATACTTGTCGGACGAGAACGACATCGACATGTCGCCGAATTCGCGATAGCGGTACGCCAGGTTGTACTTGCGCAGCAGCGGATTCTGGCCGACTGATGCAGCGAACACTTCGTTGTAGCTGTCGATGTCCCGCTCGGAAGTACCGCCGCGAACGTCCAGTTCGAGCGCAGGGGTTGGCCGCCAGCGCAGTCTGCCCCAACCCGAGTCTTCGGTCTGCTCGGCGACTTCCTGGAAGTCGCGGTCGATGTCCTTGCGGTCGTAGCCGGCCGACACGCGCACGGTGTCCAGAAGATCGTAGTCGGCACTCAGGCTCAAAGACGAGCGCTCGAAACT
>CAMYMP010000074.1 GCA_947259435.1 uncultured Woeseiaceae bacterium | reverse complement strand
GCGCTGTTGCGATAGACGACGGCATCATCATTGCCGTTGGCTCGGTCGACGACATTGCGGCGGGCTATCAGGCCGAGCAGACACTTGATGGCGACAAGCGCATCGTGATGCCCGGCCTCGTTAACGGTCACTCGCATGCCGCCATGACACTGCTTCGAGGCGTTGCGGACGATCTCGCGTTGATGGACTGGCTCAACAACTATATTTTTCCGGCCGAGGTCGAATTCGTTGACCCGGAATTCGTGCGCATCGGCACCGAGCTCGCATGCTGGGAAATGATTCGCGGCGGCACGACGACGTTTGTCGACATGTACTACTACCCCGACATCATCGCCGAGGTCGTTGATAGTTGCGGCATGCGCGCCCTGATTTCTGCGACCGTTATCGATCAGCGCAGCCCTGACGCCGAAAGCGCGGTTGACTCGATTCAAAAAGGCAGCGAATTCGTCAAGCGGTGGCAGGGTAAGAATAGCCGTATCACGCCGATATTCGGCCCACACGCAAACTACACGCTCAACGCCGAGCAGCTGCGCGCCACTCGCGATGCCGCGATGGAGTTCGGCGTGCCGGTCAGCATTCACATGTCGGAGTCACCCTTCGAAGTGCAGTATTCGAAAGACACGTACGGCATGACCAGCATCGAGCTGTTCGAATCGATCGGCTTCTTTGAGGGCCCAACGATTGCCGCCCACGTCGTGTGGCCAACCGAGGCAGAGATTCCGATTCTGGTCGAGCGCAATGTTGGCGTCATTCATAACCCGACGTCGAACATGAAGATTGCATCGGGAATCGCGCCGATTACAGACATGCTTGCCGCTGGTGTTCGCGTCGGCATCGGTACCGACGGCGCCGCCAGCAACAACGATCTCGATCTCTGGGAAGAAATGCGCCTCGCAGCATTGTTGCAAAAGGTCGAACAGATGAATCCCGAAGTGCTATCGGCGACCACGGTCTTGCGCATGGCCACCAGCGGCGGTGCGACCGCTATCGGGCTTGGCGATATTATCGGCTCACTCGAAGTGGGCAAGCAGGCCGACCTGATTCAAGTAGCATTTGACGACGTGCATCATGTACCGACTTATGATGTCGTATCTCATCTTGTTTACGTCAATGATGAGCAAGATGTAGCGTCGGTGGTCGTCGATGGTAAGATACTGATGCGCGAAAGCGAGATGCTGACAATCGAGACTGAACGCGTCGCAGCCGAAGCGTCGACCCTGGCCGCAAAAATCCAAAGCGCGCTCGCAGAGAGGAATCGAAAATGATCCGAAACGCTGCTGCTTTTGTTGTGGGTGTTGTGACCGCGTTTGGACTTATCTGGGTGATAGAGAAGCTCGGCCACACTATCTATCCTCCGCCCGCCGATCTCGACTGGAGCGACCCGGCGGCGGTTCGGCCCTACATCGCGACTCTGCCGATCTTCGCGTTGCTATTCCCGATGTTCGCGTGGTTCATCGGCACATTTACCGGCTCGCTTGTCGGCTCACTGATCGGAACGGCAAGGCCTTTACTGTTTTGCGCCGTTGTCGGCGTCCTGGTGCTTGCCGCCACGATCGCGAACCTGATCATTATTCCGCACCCGTTGTGGTTCTCGATTATTTCCGTACTGGGCATTGTTGCGAGCGCCTGGCTCGCCCTGCAATTCGCGCCCGGGCCGAAAGGCGAGTTCCCAGGCTCCGATTAGCTCTGCAGAAAACTCCTGCCGTAGTCCATGGACGGCAGCCCGAAGAAGGCCGCAATACTCTGGCCGATGTCTGCGAAGGTCTCGCGCTTGCCGAGTGGGCCAGGTGTGACACCGGCGCCGTAAGCGATAACAGGAATATGTTCGCGCGTGTGATCCGTGCCTTTCCAGGTCGGGTCGCAGCCGTGGTCGGCGCAGATGAACATTACATCGTCATCGGCCATCAGGTCGAGCAGCTCGGGAAGCCGTTGGTCAAAGTACTCGAGCGCTGCCGCATACCCTTCGACGTTGCGCCGGTGGCCATACAGCATGTCGAAATCGACGAAGTTCGTGAAAATAATCGACTTGCCTCCGGCCTCCCGAAGCGCGTCGAGAGTGGCGTCGAACAACGCCGCGTTACCGGTTGCCTTGATCTTCTTCGTGATGCCCTTGTTCGCGTAGATATCCGCAATCTTGCCAATACTGATGACGTCGCCGCCGCTCGCAACGAGCTTATCGAGCACCGTGTCTGCGTGTGGCGGCGTGGTCAGGTCGCGGCGATTGCCTGTGCGTACATAGGTCTCGGGTCCATCGCCGATAAAAGGCCGGGCGATCACGCGACCGATGTTGTACTCATCAACAAGTTCCCGCGCAATTTTGCAAAGTTCGTAAAGCCGCTCGAGGCCGAAGGCCTCCTCATGACACGCGATCTGAAATACGCTGTCCGCCGACGTGTAAAAAATTGGTTTGCCTGTTTTGACGTGCTCATCGCCTAGCTCGGCGATAATCGTCGTGCCGGACGAGTGACAGTTACCGAGATAACCGGGCAGATCGGCCCGCTCCACGAGCTTGTCGAGCAAGTCCTGCGGAAAGGTATTCTGCCGGTCCGTGAAGTAGCCCCAGTCGAACAAGACCGGTACACCGGCTATTTCCCAGTGGCCGCTGGGCGTGTCCTTGCCGCTCGACAGCTCTTCGGCAAATCCATAGGCGCCGATTACCTCTGTGTCGGTTATCGCACCCGGCGGAAAATTGCCGGTGCTGTCGCGACTCGCATGGAAAAGACCCAGGCGCGCGAGGTTGGGCAACCGCAGCGGGCCCTGATCCGACGCCACACGCTCTTTCGCTATGTGGCCGAACGTGTCGGAACCTTCGTCGCCGAAACGGTCCGCGTCAGCGGTTGCGCCGATGCCGAATGAATCCAGTACGAGAATGATTGCCCTGCCCATCGTCTTGTCCTATGGCGCCTGCAGCGCGAAAAACAGCCCTGCAAGCGACGCGTTCATCAGATTGACGAGTGTACCTCCGATTACGGCCTTTAGACCAAGTCTCGCGATGTCATGGCGGCGCGCCGGAACGACCGCGCCCAGCCCGCCGAGCAGGATAGCGATGGACGACAGGTTGGCGAAACCGCAGAGCGCAAAGGTCACAACGAGCTGCGTGTACTCCGAGAGCCCTTCCTTGACCTCGAGAAAGCTCACGTAAGCATAGAATTCATTGATGACCAGCTTTTGCCCGATCAGACTGCCCGCCTGCGACGCCTCCGACCACGGCACGCCGAGCAGAAAAGCGATGGGCGAAAACACCTGCCCGAGCAGCCACTGCAGCGTCAGATCTTCCATCCCGAACCAGGTCCCAACGCCGGTTAACATGCCGTTGATCATGTAGATCAACGCGACGAAGGCGATGAGCATCGCGCCAACGCTTACGGCAACGCGCAATCCGGTCATCGCGCCGTTGCCGATGGCTTCGAATATATTCACGGGCCCATCTTCCTCGCTGACCTCGACATCGATATCCGTTGCCGGCGTATCCGCCTCGGGCATCATGATCTTGGCCATCATCAGCCCGCCCGGTGCCGCCATGAAGCTCGCGGTGATCAGGTACTTGAGGTCGATGCCCATGTTTGCGTAGCCCATCATCACCGCGCCAGCGATCGTAGCGCAGCCACCCGTCATGACGGCGAACAGCTCGGATTGCGTCATGCTGGCGAGATACGGTCTCACCACGAGCGGCGCATCCGTATGACCTACAAAAATATTCGACACGGCAGACACGGATTCGACCCGGCTCGTTTGCAGCAGACGATGTAATGCGCCACCGAATAGACCGACGACGCGCTGCATAATGCCGAGGTAATACAGCACGGACATCAGCGCAGCAAAGAAGACGATGACCGGCAAAACGTTGAATGCGATCGTGAAGCCGAGACTCTCATTGATCTTGGGCCCGAAAACGAACGCGATGCCGTCGTTGCCGTAGTTAATGACGCGCTGCACGCCTTTTACGATCGTGTCGAGCACAATGCTGCCGGCCGGGACGAACAGTATCAGTGCGGCGATCGTGGTCTGGATGGCAAACGCGATCAGGATAGTGCGTCGATTGATCCGCTTACGGTTTGACGAAAGCAGTATGGCAATGCCGAAGATCGTCAGCACGCCAATCAGGCTCATCAGTACTTGCATAGCGCTGCACCTCGCACAAACAAAAAGGGCCCGTCTGTCGGGCCCCTCGTCATTCTCAAGCTTGCCGCACTAGTGATGCGGCGGCGCCTGGGGCTCGAACGTGCTCTCGCCATAGTATTCCACGCGTGTCTCTTCAACGTAGAAACCCTCGACCGACATGAGCCAGATCAGCACGATGATCGCCACCGGCGGTCCCATAATGGCGATTTTGAGCGCCAGCCGTTCCCACTTCATGTGCATGAAGATTGCGACGATGAAACCGGCCTTGAGGAACATGAATATCAGAATGAGACCCCACCTCAAATTCCCCTGAAGGTTCAAGTAGTCCACCATGTAGGAAAAGAAACTGAGTACGAACAGCAGCCCCCAGATCCAGAAGTAGACACTGAGAGGATGTTGTTGGCCTTCTTCACTTGCCATGCGTGCGGCTCCTGATGCTTCTTACCAGAGATAGAAAAACGCGAAAATAAACACCCATACGAGATCGACGAAGTGCCAGTAAAGGCCCGTGATCTCCACAATCTCGTAATTGCCGCCACGCTTTTCGTAAAAGCCGTTTCTGACGCGATTGGCGACAACCAGGAGATAGATGACCCCGGCACTGACGTGCATGCCGTGAAATCCGGTGATCATGAAGAAGCTGGAACCGAACTGCGCGGCGCCCATCGGGTTAGCCCAGGGCCGCACGCCCTCATCGACGATCAGCTTGGTCCACTCGAACGCCTGCATGCCGACAAACGACGCACCCAGCAGCGCCGTCGCAACCATTAGCCAGAAAGTCTTCTTGCGATCTTTGCGATAGCCCATGTTCACGGCCATGGCCATCGTGCCCGATGATGTGATCAGGATGAACGTCATAATCGCAATCAGGATCAGCGGAATCGGATCGCCGCCGAACGACAATGCGAAAACCTCGCTCGGAATGGGCCACGGGTCCGTCGTCGCGAGCCGAACCGACATGTAAGCGACGAGGAAGCAGCTGAAAATAAACGTGTCGCTGAGCAGGAAGATCCACATCATCGCCTTGCCCCAGGGCACGCCGAACACCTGCTTGTCCCTGGCGAAGTCGTCTACGACACCCCTCGTGCCGGTTGCTTCAATTACTGCTTCTGACATAGATAACCCCAATCAGGTCGCCGACGCTACGTCGACAAAATCAATCCGAATATGATGAGCCAGACGAGCAGCAGAAAGTGCCAGTAGATCGTGCATAGCTCGACGCTGTGAGTAACCGCAGCTGAATCATGTTCACCAAAAGTCCTGACGGTGGCGCGCGCCCACACATACATCCCGCCCAGAATGTGCAGGCCGTGAACGCCGGTCAACAGAAAGAAAAATGCGTTGGACGGGTTACTCGTGATGTATTGACCCGATGCGTTGAGCTGCTGCCACGCGATGAACTGACCAACAAGAAACGCACTTGTCAGAAAGCCTGTCAGCAGCAGGCCCGGCTTTATCTGCGACGTACGCCCGCTGA
>CAMYMP010000073.1 GCA_947259435.1 uncultured Woeseiaceae bacterium | reverse complement strand
GTCAAAGGGGCGATGCTGATCGGCGATGGTCCTGAAGCGCTGACAAAGATCTCGATGGTCGGTAACGATCTCGAATTCGACTCGGGCGTCGGTACCTGCGGTAAAGAAGGTCAATCCGTTCCGGTCGGTGTCGGACAGCCGACGTTGAAAATAGACGAACTAACCGTCGGCGGCACGGGGTAAATTTACGGAGCCCACGAGCGCGACATTTGTCTCCCTCATGTCTCGATCCGGCTTGACGGGAGCTCGCTGCGCTGCGCTTTACTTCGGTCGACAAACATCTTGCTCGCGGGCTGTGCACTTTTACATAAGCCGCAATTTCTCTAATTCACGTATTGCATTGCGAGGCCGTTCACGGAATTCAACATATGATTTCGGTAGGGTTCGTTTGTCAATCAAGGGAACACCGACATGGCATTCGAAAATACAATCACAGAGAAGGATCTGGACGCCAATTCGCAGCACGTCGTGCAGGGATTTCGCGCTGACAACTATGATGCTGAGCCGGATCTTGCGGTAGACGGCTTGTCTGACTCGATCCTGTCGCGCCTGCTTGGCCTGTTCGGGATTGGCCGCTCAAAGCATTAGACTGCCCCGAAATACTCCCCTTACGACCCGTTTAATGAGTTTTCCGTCTGGCAAAAGGCCGGATGGGCTTTCTCATGACTGGACTCGACAGCATTGGCTATGGACAATAGGTCTCGTAACTGGGGAAGAAGCAGACGCCATGTGGGTCTCGAGACCAATATACGAAAGCCTGCCGTACCTGTATCTACTCGTCGGCGCGTTGTCACTGGGCGCGTCGATGTACAACAACTACTGGTATTGGCCAGAGATCTGTTTCGTGACGGGAGTGCTATGCCTCGTTGCGGGCCTTGTCGTGCTTCTGAAACGCCGCGACTATCGCGTCAGTGACCGCCGCGCCGGGCAGCGACCCGAAAACTGATCGACCTACTCGCCGACGACCGACGCGTCGTCTTCGTTCTCGGCAAAATCCTGTTCGTTGGCCGTATCGATCTCGCGCAGGTCGGTGTAGACGAGTTCGTGTACGCCGAGCGTCACGACGTCGCCACTGCTGAGGCGGTGCTTCTTGACTTGTGTTTCGCCGATGAACACGCCATTGGTGCTGTTCAGGTCTTCCAATACACAACCACTCTCGTCGCTGATGAGCTGAGCGTGGTGGCGGCTGACAAACTTGCTCTTGATGTAGATCTCATTGTCAGGCGACCGGCCTACGATGATGCGGCCCGCGGGGAACGACTGCACGGACAGCCTGTCGCCGTCAGAACGTACTTCGATCTGGGTCACGTTGGTCTGCATACTCAGCCGTTCAGAGACCTGCTGCAGCTTGTCATGCAATCCCGTATTGCTCTCGTGTTCCTTCCAGTTGAGCTCTGCGACGGCCGACATGAGCTCTTCGCTGCCGGCGACCAGTTTTTCGTCGGCAAATGCGCACAGTAGCGCCGTATCGCAAAGTGTATTGATGAGCCGCGGCACGCCGCCCGTATAGCGGTGAATAATGTCGTACGTGTCTTCGTTGAACAGGTCATCGCCTTCTCGGCCCGCGACCTCAAGCCGATGCCTGATGTACTCGCGCATCTCGCGGCCGTCGAGCGGGCCGATATGAAAGCGGAGCCGGACCCGCTGTACGAGCTGCTTTAGTTTCGGAGACTCGAGCGTTGCCTTGAGCTCGGGCTGTCCTGCCAGGATTATGCGCAGTACCTTTTCCTTTTGGGTCTCGATGCCCGATAGCATTCGGATCTCCTCGAGCACCTTCCTGGTCAGGTTTTGTGCTTCATCGACGATCAAAACAACTTTCTTGCCGTTCGAGTACTGCTCGATAAGAAACATGTTGAGCATGTCGAGGAGTTCGACTTTGCGCTTGTTGAATGGTTTGAAGCCAAACTCGGTCAGCACGGCCTGCAGAAACTCGGTCGGCGTCAGCTGTGTCTGTGATACGACGGCGTAGACGATGTCGTCTTCGAGCTCAGCCAGGAACGACTGCAAAAGCGTCGTCTTGCCGGAGCCAATCTCGCCAGTGATGACGACAAAGCCGTCAGCGAGCCAGATTGTCGACTCCATGTAGGCCTTGGCCCGGGCATGCTGCTTGCTCCAGTACAGGAAGTCCGGATCCGGCGTGAGCAGAAACGGTTGCTCTTTGAGTTTGAAATGCTCCAGATAGGACATATTGCTAGTTTAACGTGCTCGGCATCATGCTTATGTGCGGAAAGCCTGTAATTCGG
This sequence comes from uncultured Woeseiaceae bacterium, assembly GCA_947259435.1. The sequence continues at coordinate 3,368 of CAMYMP010000073.1, read as the reverse complement.
CGATTTCCAATCAGTTTACCCGGTTTTTTGTGCGTCACGCTATGTCGCAGTACCTGCTTGACCGCTCGATCTCGTCACAGAATCGCAGATTTCGGCGATCAGTTGGTCCCGATCTGCGGCGGAGTCTGCGACGACGGTGATATGGCCCAGTTTTCGCCCCGCCCGGGGCGTCTTGCCGTAATCGTGCAGCGAGCCGGCTGCGAGCTGGCGCGCGGCGTCGGGCAAATGGCCAATCAGGTTGACCATGCCCGCGTGGCCACGGTTGCCGGTTGGACCCGGCTGTTCGCCCGCAACCGCCATCACGTGATTCGAAAACTGGCTGGTTTCTGCCCCCTCGATGGTCCAGTGTCCCGAATTGTGGACCCGCGGGGCGAATTCGTTGGCAAGTAGCCGATCACCCGTAACGAACAGTTCGAGGGCCAGGACACCGACGTAGTCGAGGTGCCGGAGCAGCCCGTGCATGTGCGCATTCGCCTGCTCGGTCAGCGCCGCGTCTTCAACGGGCGCCCGGGAGATGCGCAGAATCCCATCTGCGTGCTCATTGCGCGTCAGACAATAGGTCGCGATGTCACCGCTGATACTGCGCACGCCAATTGCCGATATCTCGTAGTCGAATTCGACCCATTGTTCGGCAATCAGATCTTCTGCGCCCAGTTCCTGACAGGCCTCGTCGACCTGTTCGGTCCTTTGCAGCACGAACTGGCCCTTCCCGTCATAGCCCAGACGGCGCGTTTTGAGGATCAGCGGCAGGCCGATTGCCGCCGCGGCGTCGTACAGATCTTGAGAGCAGTCGATCGCCCTATACTCCGGTATCGGAATGTCCAGCGTCGCAAACAGCTGTTTCTCCGCGAGCCGGTCCTGGGCCTGTCGCAGGGCATCGAGAGGCGGGTAGATCGGCACGAGGTCCGCAACGTCGGCGAGTGCGTCGACCGGCACATTTTCAAATTCGTAGGTAAGGACGTCGCATTTGTCCGCCAGCACGGCAAGCGCGACGCGATCGTCGAATCGTGCCTGTATGACGGGACCTATCCTGGCGGCAGGCGGCTTTGCCGACGGGTCGATAAAAATGCAGGTATAGCCACGCGCCCGGGCAGCAAATCCGAGCATCTGGCCGAGCTGTCCGGCGCCAATAATGCCAATTCGCATCTGCGGTCGTTACTGGCTTGGGTCGTTGTCGGCGAGAACCTTGTCTGTCTGATTCTGCCGATACTTGTCCAGGGCGACCGCGATTTTGTCATTGCCGATCGCGAGGATTGCGGCAGCGAGCAGCGCCGCGTTAATGGCGCCCGCCTTGCCGATCGCCATGCAGCCGACCGGCACGCCGGCGGGCATCTGCGCGATCGACATTAGTGAATCCATTCCCTGCAGCGCTTTGGATTGCACGGGAACGCCGAGTACCGGGAGACGCGTCTTCGCTGCAGTCATGCCCGGCAGGTGTGCTGCTCCGCCAGCGCCCGCAATGATCACTTTGAGTCCGCGACCAACGGCCGATTCCGCGTATTCGAATAACAGATCGGGCGTACGGTGTGCCGACACGATACGGACCTCGTGATGCGCGCCAAGCGCGTTGAGCGTTTCGCTTGCGTGCTGCATGGTCTCCCAATCCGATCGGGAACCCATGATGATGCCGACTTCGATACTCATCAGAGAATTTTAACCAGAATTTGGTGGATGCGGCGGAAAATCTGGCGGCGCACGGCTTTTTCCGCTTTTTCACTGAACGCCACGTCGAGGTCGCCAAGCAAGGCCCGGAGTTCAGCATCGGCTGCGCCTGTCTCGGCCTCGAACTCACGCAAAGCATCGACATCATCGCGGACAATGCGATCGCGCCAGCGCTCGGCCCTGGCAAATACTCGCTTCATCCGCGCGTCATCGGCGCGCAGCTCTGCGAGCTTGGCACGAATCGGTTCCGGGTCGACGTTACGCATGAGTTTGCCAATCAACTGTTTTTGTCGGCGCAACGCGCCGCGGGAATTGATTTTTCCGGCATCCCGCACAGCCTTGTCCAGCTTGTCGTCGAGCGACAGTGCCGCACGTTCTGGGTCATTCAACGCAATGAGCTCTTCGCCGAGTTCCTGCAATGCGAGTTGCGTTCGCTTTCTCGCGCTTTTGCTGGGCTTTGAATCGGTCACCGGCTAAGCTTACCTCATGGAACCGAAGCAACTTGAGGCGCTCGTGCGGATGGCGCTTGACGAAGCGCGGCAGCAAGGTGTCGATCAGGCCGAAGTTGCAGCGAGCCATGACAGGGGGCTGTCGGCAACTGCGCGCCTCGGCGACGTCGAAAATCTGGAGTACACGAACGATCGCGGCGTAGGTATCACGGTATACAAAGACTCGCGCAAGGGTAGTGCGAGCACCTCGGACATCGGTCCCGAAGCTATTCGCGAGGCCGTGACAAAGGCGTGCACGTTTGCGACGTACACGGAACAGGATCCCCATTCGGGGCTCGCCGATGCGGAACTCATGTGTACCGATATCAAGGATCTGGACCTCGACCATCCGTGGTCGATCGATGCACAAGCTGCGATTGCGATGGCGATCGAATGCGAAGGCACGGCGCTGAAATTCGATCCGCGCATCAACAACTCCGAAGGCGCTACGGTGTCCAGCAATCGCGGGTCCCGCGCGTACGGCAATACGCACGGATTTGTCGGCAGCTTCACGAAAACGAGCCACAGTCTGAGTTGCGTCGTACTGGGCAGCGAAGACGGCGACATGCAGCGCGACTACTACTATAGTGCGGCGCGCGATCCCGCGGACCTCGAGACCATACAGGCGATCGGCCAAACCGCCGCTAAACGCGTCATCGGTCGCCTCGGCGCCAGAAAATTGAAGACGAGGAGAGCGCCCGTTCTGTTCATCCCTGAACTGGCGCGCGGTTTCATCGGGCATTCGATCGGGGCAATTTCGGGCGGTGCGCAGTATCGACGGGCGTCATTTCTGCTCGACGCGATTGGCGAACAGATTTTTCCCGAGTTTGTCTCTATACAAGAGCGGCCGCACCTGCCCAAGGCGATGTCGAGTGCCTCGTACGATAGTGAAGGCGTGGCGACTTATGATCGTGACATAGTCTCCGCCGGCGTTCTGCAAGGCTATGTACTTGGTAGCTATTCGGCACGCAGATTAGGCTTGCGCACTACTGCTAACGCCGGCGGTGCGCAGAACCTGATCGTGCCCGGCAATGCCGGCGATCTTGCGGCAATGATTGCCGTGATGGGCACGGGCCTCGTCGTGGAAGAACTGATCGGGCAGGGCGTGAATCCCGTGACTGGCGACTATTCGCGCGGCGTCGTCGGGCAGTGGGTGGAGAACGGCGAGATTCAGTATCCTGTGCACGAGATAACGATTGCCGGCAACCTGCGCGATCT